>JALEZF010000007.1 GCA_022773025.1 Clostridium sp.
CTTCCAAGGAGAATACTAAACTATAAAACTCCAGAAGAACTATTTGAAATGTATCTAGATAAAATCTATGCAATCTAAGTAAATTCAAGTATTTAAGTCATAAACAGAAATTAGTTCAATTTGTTATTGCAATTTATAAAATATTATTGATTATAGAAATTAAATATTTTAAACTATTTATATATGAAAAAAATAGATTAGGAGGGCACAAAATGGCTAGTACATATTCATTTGACGTAGTTTCAGAGGTAAACATGCAGGAGGTTGACAATGCTGTAAACCAATCCTTAAAGGAGATTTCTCAAAGATATGATTTTAAGGGAAGCAAATCAGAAATAGAAATAATAAAAGATGAAGAAGTTAAGATAGTTTCTGATGACGAATACAAATTAAATGCAGTAATAGATATATTAAAGGGCAAGCTTATAAAGAGAGGCGTATCCCCTAAGGCTTTAGAATTTGGAAAAGTTGAGCATGGTTCTCTTGGAAGTGCTAGAGTAAATGCAAAGATAGTCAATGGAATTTCCAAAGAAAAGGCTAAAGAAGTAGTAGCAGCTATAAAGGACAGCAAGATAAAGGTTCAAGCTCAGATATTAGATAAACAAGTGAGAGTATCTGGAAAGAACAAGGATGATCTTCAAGAAATAATGCAGGTTTTAAAGGGAAAAGATTTTGGAATAGCACTTCAGTTCACAAATTATAGATAAAAACTTAATTAAAGTTTTTATAAAAATTCCATGGCAGGGAGTATAAAATTACCTGTCATGGAGTAAAATCTATAATAGAGGGTGAAGTCGGAATTTAAATAATAAATAGATAAAAAAGTCCTTCAAAACAGTTGCTAAAATATTCTGAATAGTATATACTATTAGTAATAGATTTTCACCTAAAAAAAACTTAAGGGGTGGTAAAAATGATAAATGTATTCTGTAACAAGAGAGGTTCAGGTAAAACAAAAGCTTTAATAGATTTAGCTAACCAAAAGATCCATGATGCAAACGGGCAAATGGTTTATATTGATGATGACAAAAGACCTATGTATAGTTTGGACAGAAGAATTAGATTTATCACAACTGAAGATTACGAAGTAAAAGACTGTAATGAATTTTACGGCTTATTGTGCGGTATACTTTCGGGGAATTATGACATTGATATGATATTTGTTGATGGTTTGAACAATATTGTGTCCGGTTCCATGGAAGATATGGCACATTTATTTTGCAAATTAGAAAGTTTTTGCAAGAAAAACGGTGTGGAAATGTATATCAATTTGAATTCTGACATTGAAAAAGAAGGAATGCCTGAGTTTTTAAAAAAATATGTAAAGGCAGCCTAGAAGGATAAAGTTACAAATGTTATAAGATCTCTATGTAAAGGTCTACTTGATTAGTGAAATTCTAAATTTCATTGGGAAATCAGGTAGACTTTTATTTTTAGAAATTTACAGGTCTGTTTCTATATATAAATGCAAATTCATGTGATATAATAAAATAATTGATAAGACTATAGTGAATTTATAGGGAGGTATTACATGAGAAATGTATATGACATCCTTACGGAAAGAGGATACATAAAGCAGTTGACTCACGATAAGGAAATAAGAGAATTACTTGAAAAGGAAAAGGTAACTTTTTATATAGGTTTTGATCCTACAGCAGACAGCCTTCATGTAGGACACTTTATAGCTATGATGTTTATGGCGCATATGCAAAGAGCAGGTCATAGACCTATAGCTTTAGTAGGTGGGGGAACAGCTATGATTGGTGACCCTAGTGGAAGAACTGATATGAGACAGATGATGACTAGGGAGACTATAGACCACAATGTAAGCTGTATTAAAAAGCAGATGGAAAAATTCATAGATTTCAGCGATGGAAAAGCTATCTTAGAAAATAATGCAGATTGGCTTTTAAAATTAAACTACATAGATTTTATAAGAGATATAGGTTCAGCCTTCTCAGTAAATAAAATGCTTACTGCAGAATGTTTCAAACAGAGACTAGAAAAGGGATTATCATTCCTTGAGTTTAACTATATGTTAATGCAAGGTTACGATTTCCTTGTACTAAACAAGAAATATGGATGCTCAATGGAGCTTGGTGGAGATGACCAATGGTCAAACATGCTTGCAGGGGTAGATCTTATAAGAAGAAAAGAACAAAAACAGGCTTATGCTATGACTTGCACACTTCTTACAACTAGTGAAGGCAAAAAGATGGGTAAAACTCAAAATGGAGCTTTATGGCTTGATCCAGAAAAGACATCTCCATATGAATTTTATCAATACTGGAGAAATGTTCAAGACGCTGACGTTAAAAAGTGCTTATCACTTTTAACTTTTGTGCCAATGGATAAAGTTAATGAGCTATGTGCTGTAGAAGGCGCTGCTATAAACGAAGCTAAGAAAGTTTTAGCTTACGAAGTTACAAAGCTTATACATGGCGAAGAAGAAGCTAAAAAGGCTATGGAAGCAGCAGAAGCATTATTCTCAGGAGGAAACAATATGAACAATGTTCCTACTGTTGAAGTTTCAAGAGAAAAGCTAGATACAGCTTTATTAGATATTCTTACAGAAGGTGGAATAATACCATCTAAAGCAGAAGGAAAGAGAATCATAAAACAAAATGGTTTATCTTTAAATGATGAAAAAGTTACAGATATATATAGAAACTTAGTAGAAGAAGACTTTACAGATGGAGTGGCTTTAGTGAAAAAGGGCAAGAAGAGCTACCATAAGCTTCAACTAGTATAGTTAAAATCAATGGGAGCATGGCAAAACTATAAAGGATTTTGCCGTACTTCCATTTTTTAAATGGACATAATTGTGATATAATCTAAATGGATAAAATATTATAAACTAGTTATGCAAGGCTAGGAAATATTTATGAAACGATACAATCTAAAACGAAAGGTGATGACATATGGCTTTATATGCTATTTCAGACCTTCATCTTGCTTTAAATGGCGAAAAGCCAATGGATATTTTCGGCCAGCATTGGAATAAGCATGATGAAAAAATAAAAGAAAACTGGATTAGAACAGTTAAAGAAGAAGATACAGTTTTGATAGCTGGAGATATATCTTGGTCTATGAAAATGGAAGAAGGACTTATGGACCTAGAGTGGATTCATAATCTTCCAGGAAGAAAGATTATATCAAAAGGAAATCATGATTATTGGTGGACTACAATCTCAAAGCTCAGAGCTTTATATGAGGATATGGATTTCATACAAAATAATTATTATACATATGAAAATTGGGCTATATGCGGAACCAGAGGATGGATATGCAAAGGTGCTACTGGTTTTACTGCCCATGATGAGAAGATATATTGTAGAGAGAATATAAGGCTTACATTATCTTTAGAACAGGCATCTAAGGATGGATATAAAGATATCATTGTTATGATGCATTATCCTCCTAAATTTAATGAGACTCAGGAAACTTTGTATACAGAAACTTTCAAAAAATATGGGGTAAAGAAGGTTATATATGGGCATCTTCATGGAGCAGGTCTAAAAAATGCTTTAAATGGAGTATATGATGGAATAGAATATATAATGACTTCTTGTGACTTTCTTGACTTTGAACCTATTAAAATATTATAAGATACACAAGAGCGGAAAGAGAAAAACAATAAGAGGGTGAAATATCATGGCAATAATGGAATGGAAGAGTTTTTTAACACCATACGAACAGGCTGTAGAGGAACTTAAGGTAAAGCTTAGGGGCATAAGAAAAGAATATAGAAGGACGAATGAATATTCACCTATAGAGTTTGTAACGGGAAGAGTAAAGGAAGTTTCATCTATACTTGAAAAGGCTAATAAATTTAACATTCCTTTAGATAGATTACAGTATGAGATGGAAGACATCGCTGGCGTGAGAATCATGTGTCAGTTTGTAGATGACATAGAAAAAGTTGTTGAGATAATTAGAGGCAGAAGAGACATGCAGATAATGTATGAAAAGGACTATATAGCAAACGTGAAAGAAAGCGGTTATAGAAGCTATCACGTTATTATAAAATATCCTGTAAATATGGCAGAGGGAACTACAGAAATATTAGCTGAGTTTCAGATAAGAACTCTAGCCATGAACTTTTGGGCTACTATAGAACATTCTTTAAACTATAAATATAAACAGCAGATTCCAGAGGAGATAAAGCTGAAGCTTAAAAGCGCAGCTGATGCAGCTCATAGACTTGATGAAGAAATGACGGAAATAAAGGAAGAGATAAAGGATGCACAAAAGCTTTTTGAAGTAAAATCAGACATAATATCTAGCATAATGAATAGAATTCTTACTTTAAGTTCTTTAAATAAAGTTCAGGAAGCATATAGATATGAGGCTAAGCTAAATAAACTTATAGGGCAGGGAGAAGTATGGGAGTTAAACAACCTTCTTGAATCTGTAAGCAAAGAAGTTGAGAAGTATAGATAGGTATATTTTCATCTAAGATTTCAATGAAGACTCAATAGATAAATAAGACGTAGAATAAACCTTGGTATATAGCCAAGGTTTATTTTATATTTAAAATTTAACCATGTTATGATATAATATCTTGTATTTACAAATAATAATTATCGATAAGAGGGTGAGAGAATGGAAGAGGAAGTTTTAATTATAAAACAACTGCAAGATAATCCTTTTTCAATAAAGAATATAGATAATCCTACAGAAGAAATGAAAATAGCTGCAGTTTCATCAAATCCATCAGCTATTCAGTACATAAAGGAACAATCAAGAAATCTTAGAGAGATTGCAGTAAAGAAAAATCCAATGACCATAGAATACATGGAAAATCCTGAAGAACAAATATGCCTTTTAGCAGTTACGGCTTCATGGAATGCCCTAAAGTATATAAAGAATCCATCAAAAGATGTTATGGAGAAAGCTCTAGCCATGAAAGGATGGGCTATACAGTATATTAAAGATCCATCTGAGGATTTAGAGATTAAAGCAGTTCAAACGGACTGTGATGCCATAAAATATATAAAGAATCCTACAGAAAAAACTCAAATAGAAGCTGTAAAGAATTATTGGAGCGTAATAAAGTTTATAGAAGAACCGTCTTTAAATACAAAAATAGAAGCTGTACGTCAAAATGAAGAAGCAATAAGATATATAGACGCTGTAGAGGATCATGAAGTTAAAGCGCTTCTAAAAGGAAACTTAAAAATCCTAAAGTATATATATGATGATGTGGAAGAAAATCTTATAGAAGAAGTTTTAATTGAAAAAATGTCTTGTGAAGAACCAGATAAGACTTATATAAAGGACTTTTTGAATTTGGAAGTGCTAGTTATGAATAAGCTTGCGTTTATAAATGAGTACGGTAGCAAAAAAGTGAAGCAGTCCGTAATGGACTACACTTTATCACTATAATGAGGAAAGGCGGAAAGAAAATTGAATTTTAATGAAGCATTGAAAACCATAGATTTAATCATCAAAAGCCAGTCTGTTCCTCTTTTAGTGGGAGAGAGTGGTATTGGAAAGACAGCACTTACAAAGGAACTTTGCAGAAAAAATTCCTATCATCTTGTAAATATAGATGCCAACCTTTTAAAAGAGGGTGAGATAGGAGGCCTTCCAACGGTAGAAGAGTATAGCTTTTACGATAAGGGAAGAAGCATAAAAGGCAGGAAAACAGTGTATGCCATGCATACGAAACTTTTAGAAGTAGAAGAGTATTTGAGAGAAAATCCAGAAAAGGAAGTTATGCTTTTTATTGATGAAATAAATAGATGTGACCACAATGTTCAGCAAGAGCTTATGAATCTTATACTTAATAGAGAAATAAATAGTTATTATCTAAAGGAGGCTGTCCACGTAATGGCAGCTATGAATCCATCAAATAAATATGATGCTTTTGAAGATACAGAATATGAAGTTGTAGATATGGATGAAGCTCAAGAAAATAGATTTGTGTGGGTTTATATGGAGTCAAACTTTAAAGATTGGATAAGCTGGGGAGCAGAGAGAGGGGATATACATCCTCATATATTAGAGTTTATATCAGTATTTCCTCAGTATCTTCATAGACCAAAGGCAAAGGACACAGTGAAGGCAACTCCGAGAAGTTGGGAGAGAGTTTCAAAGGCATACAATGTGTATTTAAAAAATAAGGAGTCCTATAGTAAAAATATATTCTACAATGTAGTAAAAGGCAATGTGGGGGGAGAAATAGCTCAAGATTTCATTAGTTACATAAGCGATTACAAGCCTATGCCTATAAGAGCAGAAGAGTTATTCTCAAACCAGGTCATGCCTTCAAATGTGAAGGATATAATACTTAAAGAAGGACATGCAAGACTATATATAATGGCAAAAAATCTTCTTATGTATTTAGACAAGGAAAAGCATGAGGAAAAGGATATAAATATTTTCAGTAATGTTCTAAAGTGCTATCCTGTAGATCTTAGAATATCAATAATGAAAGATATAAGGGCTGATTATAAAGACGGAATTTATAAAGAACTTTTAGAGGATGATGATTTTATAAATGCTTTCTTTGAATGTTATTAAAAGGGTGATATCATGAGCAATTTTACGTATTATGATAAAGAAAAATCTAATCTTTACAAGGAAGCGGCTGAGTTTAATAGCCCAAAGGATATAGATTCACAGTTTAAGATTAAGTTTTTTTCTCTTATAGAAAAGTGTAATCTTAAACTTATGACTGGTAAAGATAGCTTTTTTGGAAACTTTATGTTGAATGTAAAAAAGCAGGCTTCCCTAGGATTGAAGTGGCCCATAGAAACTACAAGAACTTCTAAGGATTTTATAATGAAATTCGATGTAAAGGCATGCCTTGAGCTTACTGAGTGGGAAATGCAAGGACTTATAAAGCATGAGATTTATCACATAATGTATTCTCATTATGATAGGGCGCAGGCTTTAGAAGGGAGATACAGAAAATCAGCCATAAATATTGCCATGGATGTATCAGTGAATCAATATATAAACTATCCGCCAAGCTTTACCTACACCATAGACAAGGTGAATTTTCTTTATAATTTAACTTTGAAAAAAGGTCGTTCCTTTGAAGAGTATGCCTTAAAGCTTAATGAAGTCATGAAGGACTATAAACTTGGAAAAGCTGAGGATAAAAGTGATATATATGACATGGAGCTTGTTCATGACAGTTGGAGAAAATCTGATGTTTTAAACAAAGAGTATAATGAGGACCTTGTAAAAATTATGGCTAAACGAGCAGTTAAAGATGGCAATGTTCCAGAAGGACTAGAAGCTATATTAGGGGCTCTAGAAATGAAAGCAGAAATAAGCTGGAGCAATTACCTAAAAAGGCTTGTAATGACCATGCCTCATGGATATAAGAAGACTATAACTAGGAAGGATAGAAGACAGCCTGAAAGGCTTGACCTTAGAGGAAATCTAAGAGACAGAGTAGCAAATATCCTCCTTGTTATGGACATAAGTGGTTCTATAACCACAGGTGAAATACGTAACATTTTGAAGGAAGTTTTTGAGATACTAAAGAGCTGTAAAGCTAATATAAAAATAGCTGAATGTGACGATAAAGTTAGAAGGATTTACGATATAAGGTATCTAAAGGATATAAAGCCTAGATTAGATAAGACTGGAGCTACCGCTTTTTCTCCACTGTTTTCCTATGTAAAGGAGCAAAATTTAAAGGATACTTTGGTAGTTTACTTTACAGATGGACTTGGAGAAAAGGAGCTGAAAGTCAAGCCTGTGAACTATAAAACCATATGGGTTCTTACAGGAAAGGAAAAAGAAATTTCTTTAGAGAAGCCTTATGGAAGGGTCCTAAGCCTAAAGAATAAAAGAGAATATGATGAAGATAAGGTTGGTATTCACATAGCTAGAGATATGATACATGATATACAAGGAGAAGTCAGCGTACTGACCTTTGATTTATAAACTTAATTTCTAGTTTAAAGTTAAGTTTTAAATTTGTTTGAAACTAGGAAAGAAAAATAAAGGGATTAGATTCATAAAAATCTAATCCCTTGTTTTATGTTTGAATTAGTGACAGCTTCCTCCACAAGAAGAACATCCGCCTTCAGCCTTAACTACAGGCTCAAGAGATAATCCCCTGCCATTTTCAGCTTCACAAGTAACGTTGAATCCACCGAAATCTTCAACTAAAGATTTGTCAACTAGTATAGTTACGTCTTCAATCTTTGTAACGTCATCATTTTCTTTTTGTTCATCCAGAACAAGATTAAACATAGGACCGCTTCAGCCCATTCCTGCTAAATTTATTCTTACTGTGTTATTTTCTACCTTATTGTCTTCAAGTAATTGTTTGAAATCCTTGAAAGCAACATCGCTCATATTAACTGCGCTCATCAGTAATCACTCTCTTTCTTTTTAAATTTAATGTGTCAATCTTAAATTCATAAGGTGTCAACACATCTATGTTATAGTTTATACTAATAGTATTCGCTATATATATCGAAAATATCGATAGTATAAAGTTATTATAAGATAATAATTATTCCTTGTCAAAGAATTAATGATAAAAAATTCAACATTATGGAATAAAATTATATAAAAAAAGATATATCTGAAGTTTTCTTCAGATATATCTTTTTTAAATCTTTGAATTTCATATATGATGTAAATTAGTGATGACATCCTCCACCGCAAGATGCACATCCGCCTTCAACTTTAACTAGTGGCTCGAGAGATAATCCTCTACCATTTTCAGCTTCACAAGTCACGGTAAAGCCACCAAATTCTGATACTAATTCATTATCAACTAATATAGTAACGTCCTCTATTGTTGTAACATCATCATTATCAGCCTTTTCTCCAATAACAAGATTGAACATAGGACCGCTGCATCCAAAGCCTGCTAAATTTATTCTAACTGTATTATTAGGTACTTTATTATCTTCAAGCAATTCCTTGAAATCCTTAAAAGCTGCATTACTCATATTTACTGCGCTCATTATAATCACTCTCTTTCTTAATAGAAGTTTTATATGATTATTATATAATAGTGATTATTGGCAGTCAATGAAAATGGATCATCTATAGGATAATACAATAGAAGGGCTGTAATCTATTTTAAATTACAACCCTTTTAGTTTGTATGAATATTTATAAGTGTTAAAACATCTGTATAAGTTTTTAAACTACTTTACAACTATATTTACAAGTCTTCCCTTTATAACTATGACTTTAACGATATTCTTACCATCTGTAGCAGACTTTATATCTTCATTTTCTACAGCGGCTTTCTTTATAGCTTCTTCATCTAAGCTAGAAGGAATGTTTATTCTAGCCTTAATCTTTCCATTAACCTGAATTGCTATTTCCACTTCATCCTTAATTAAAGCTTTAGGATCAAAAGTAGGCCATGGAGCATTAAATACTGAATAAGAATTATCAGTAACATTTGAATTATCGTTAATTGTATTCCACCATTCTTCACCAAAGTGAGGAGCAAATGGGGCTATTAATTTTATGAAATCTAAAACTGTTTCTTTTAAGAAAGCTAAGTTTTTAGTTTCTTCGTTTAGATATTTATTTAAAGCATTAATGAATTCCATCATTCTAGCTATAGCTGTATTGAATTGAAGAATCTCTGCATCTGCTGTAACGCTCTTTATAGCATTGTGACGCCAGAAGTTAAGTTCCTTTTCAGCAGCATCCATAGTTGATTTATTGTTTTTGTTTTCTACTATGGCATCATTAGCTCCAATTAATGCTCTCTCTATTCTTTCGATGAATCTAGCAACAGAACGTATTCCGTCATCACTCCAAGCTCCACCTTCAGTATAGCCGAAACCAAACATTAGATACATTCTAAATACGTCAGAACCATACTCTTTGATGTAGTCATCTGGAGAAATTGTATTTCCCTTTGATTTACTCATCTTTAATCCGTCTGGTCCAAGAATAAGTCCTTGGTGAGTTAATGATTTAAATGGCTCGTTGAAGTTTAGATATCCCATATCTCTTAAAGCCTTAGTGATGAACCTGGCATATAATAAGTGCATGCATGCGTGCTCTGGACCACCTACATATTTGTCAACAGGAAGCATCTTGTTGATTACTGTTGGGTCAAAAGGTTTCTCGCTGTTGTGAGCATCTGCATATCTTAGATAGTACCAAGATGAACATACAAATGTATCTAATGTATCAGCTTCACGTCTTGCAGGCTTTCCACATATAGGACACACTGTATTTATGAAGTCCTCACATTTTGCAAGAGGGCTCTTTCCATCTGGAGTAAACTCAACATCGTATGGAAGCTGTACAGGTAAATCTTTTTCTGGTACAGGAACAGTTCCACAGTGATCACAATAAATTATTGGAATAGGAGCACCCCAATATCTTTGTCTTGATACAAGCCAATCCCTAAGTCTAAAGTTAACCTTAAGACGTCCGAGTCCCATTGCCTCAAGTTTTTTAGTAACTGCTTCTTTACCTTCAGCAGTAGTTAATCCATCAAATTCTCCAGAGTTTATCATCTTTCCGTGCTCACAGTATGGAAGAGAATCTCCACCTTCTATAACTCTTTCAATTGGAAGATTATATTTTGTAGCAAATGCAAAGTCTCTCTCATCATGAGCAGGAACCGCCATAACAGCACCAGTACCATATCCAGCAAGGACATAGTCTCCAATCCAGATAGGAACTTCTTTTCCGTTTATAGGATTTATAGCATATCCACCGGAGAATACACCAGTCTTTTCCCTACTTATAGATTGTCTTTCTATTTCAGATTGCTTTTTAGTTTCTTCCTTGTAGGCTTCTACAGCAGCCTTGTATTCTTCGGTAACCACTTCGTCTACTAGTGGACTTTCAGGAGCTAATACTACATAGGAAACTCCAAATAATGTGTCTACTCTAGTGGTGAATACATCAAAGGATATATCAGAATCCTTTACTTTAAATGTAACTTCAGAACCAGTTGATTTACCTATCCAGTGCTTTTGCATAGCCTTAGTTTTTTCTGGCCAGTCTAAGCCGTCTATATCATTTAAAAGTTCTTCAGCATAATCAGTTATTTTAAAGAACCATTGAGTTAAATCTTTCTTTGTAACTTCGGAATTACATCTTTCACAGTAGCCATCTACAACCTGCTCGTTTGCTAAAACTGTGTTACAGCTAGGGCACCAATTTACTGGAGCTTTCTTTCTGTAAGCTAGGCCTTTCTTGTAAAGCTCTAAGAATAGCCATTGAGTCCATTTGTAGTAATCAGGAGAACAAGTTACAACTTCATTTTCCCAGTTGAACATAGCTCCCATAGCTTTAAGCTGTTTTTCCATTGTTTTGATATTATTTAAAGTTGAATCTTGAGGATGAACTCCAGTCTTTATTGCATAGTTTTCAGCTGGAAGACCAAAAGCATCAAAGCCCATTGGTTGGAATACGTTGTAGCCTTGCATTCTTTTCATTCTAGCCCAAGAGTCAACAGGTCCGTAGTTGAACCAGTGTCCAGCATGAAGCTGAGCTCCTGAAGGATAAGAGAACATCTCTAAAACGTATAGCTTTTCGCCTAATTTGTTTTCATCGAATTTATAAAGGTTTGATTCTTCCCATTTTTTTTGCCATTTACTATCTATGGCAGTAGAGTATTTAGCCATTAAAATTCCTCCTTTTGATAAATAAAAAAGCCCTCATCTCTCAAAAGAGACGAAGGCATAATAATCTTCGCGGTACCACTCTAATTAACTCTGAAATATAGAACTTCAGAATTCTCTTTGAAATATAACGGTTTTAACCGTACTTGCATTTCCTCAAGTAAGCTCCTAGGCGAGTTCATAGGTATCTGCTGCCACATTACACCAAACTGTGGCTCTCTAAAAGTCAAATAACCTACTAATATTCCTAATCAAAGCAAAATATTAGCATTTGTAAATCATTATATTATAGATAGTATTTTAAGTCAATATGTAGTTTTCTTAGACTATAGACCTTTTAATTTGTCGTTTCCACCTATTAGTTCGTAAATAGTTTTTGATGTGGTGTCTTCCATAGTATATCCTAAAAGTTCTACGATTTCCTTTAGTGCCTCTTCATTTGGTGCTTCGATTTCTATATACGGAAAAGGGCAGAAGGACGGATCATTTATATCTATTTCTATAAGACTATCTTTGTATTTGTAGCTTTCACGATACTTTTTTATAGCTTCAAAAAGTACTAAGCCTAAAGACTCAAAAATAGCTTTTGCAGCTTTTAAGTCTTTAACTTCAGTTTCATTCTCCTCCATGACTTTAAATTTATCTTGACTAAGCATTTTTTTTGTAGTCATGTAGTAGTGATTTGTACCATTTAAAAGATCCTCAACTTCTCTCACCCTTGCATAGCCTTTTTTATCTAGAAGAGTTCTATCAGGAAAATCAAAGATATTGTTGATTTGATTTTCTTTTTTTACATTTTCGCAGCCAAGAGCTATTAGAGAATTCCTTACATGGTCTACATCTATTTTAAATATCTTTGTTTCTAATTCTTTCAATGTCATACACCGCCTTTTTGTGATATAAATCTATTTTAAACATAACTTTAGTTCAGTGCAACAAAAGTTATGATATAATATTTTATTAATTGATAAATTCATAGAGGTGAGACAAACTCTAATTGTGATATAATATTTAGGCTATATGACAAGAAGAGAGGTTTAGATATGGAATATATAAAAGAGATAAATATAATGGAAGCGGTTATTCACCTTTTAGATAACAACAGTGATGAGCCGGTACTTAATGAATATTCCTTAGAGCTTAATGAGGATACATACAATTTTTTATTAAAGCACTTAGAAAGATGCTTCAAAGATGAGGAGCTTAAATACGCAAAGTTTAATTCTGGAAGAAGTATAGTGAAGGAGATAAGCCAAGAGTATTTAAATGGTGAAAATACTTTAATAGAAGTGTCAAAAGAACTTGCAAACCAGCTTTTCCATCAAATGAAAGGTAACGGAAATATACCATCCTGTGATCTTCTTATAATATCAATAGTTACGGAGTATGGACCTATGCTTGTGATACTTAAGATGGATTATGTGAAGAATTTCACCCATAAGATTGACTTTATTGAAAATAAAATAGGGATAAACATAATTCCTCAAAGCGCAGGACTTCCAAGCAGCAGTCAGAGAATACAAAAGGGTGCTTTCATAAAGCCTATAAAAGAAGATCAAGAATTTAATCTAATGGTTATAGATAAACAAAGCAAGGCTAAAGAAAAAGAGGAGTATGGCTCTAATTATTTCATAAACAATTATCTTGGATGCACTCTCATAGCTAATGAAAGAGATATGACCAAGACATTTCTTAATGCAGCAGAAAATTTTACTAGAAATCACGTAACTGAGGATGCGGTAAAAGCGGAAACTATACGAACTGCTGTGAAAAAATCCTTGAGAGAAGACGAGATTATAGATGTAGAGAAAATCAGTGACAATCTCTTCGGAGAAGATCCGGTAAATAAAGCTAGATTCAAAGAATTTGTGACGGCTCAGGGGATAGAAGATGAAGTTAAAGTAGATAAAGAATGGGTTGAAAAAAAGCTTAAAAGAGTAAGGCTTAAGATAGACAGAGACATAGATCTCTATTTAAATGAAGAAGCTTATCATGATACTGATAGATTTGAGATACAGAGAAATGGTGATGGAAGTATAAACATAGTTTTAAAGCATATAATGAATTATATTGAGAAGTAAAAAAAAGATTGAATCTCCTTTCTTTGGAGATTCAATCTTTTTAGTTCTATTTAGTTCATGCTGTCTACAGAACCTAAAACATTCTTGATTTTGCTATCAACGATAGCTTCTATTGAAGCTCTTCCAGAAGCCATGTACTTTCTTGGGTCGAAACATGCAGGGTCTTCTCCGAAAGTCTTTCTTATTCCAGCTGTTAAGCCTAATCTTAAATCTGTATCCATGTTTATCTTACATACAGCCATAGCTGCAGCTTTTCTTAACATTTCAACAGGGATTCCCTTTGCATCAGCAATTTTTCCGCCGTACTTGTTACATTCAGCTACTACTGCAGGATCAACAGCAGATGCTCCGTGAAGAACTATTGGATATCCAGGAAGCTTTGCTTGAATCTCTTCTAAGATATCAAATCTTAATTGTGGTTTGAAATCTGGAGGGAATTTGAATGCACCATGGCTTGTTCCAATAGCTATAGCTAATGAATCGCAGCCTGTTGCTTTTACAAACTCTACAGCTTGATTTGGATCAGTGTATATGTGTTTGTCAGAAGAAACTTCATCTTCTACTCCAGCTAAAACTCCAAGCTCAGCTTCTACAACTACTCCACGAGCATGAGCGTACTCAACTACTTCTTTAGTTACTCTTATGTTTTCCTCAAAGCTGTAGTGAGATCCATCTATCATAACAGATGTAAATCCGTTGTCAATACATTCTTTTATAGCTTCCATATTTGGACCGTGGTCTAAATGAAGAGCTACGTCAACTCCAGTGTCAGCTATTGCAGCGTCTACTAAAGCCTTTAAATATTTTATTCCAGCAAATTTTATAGCACTTGTAGAGCATTGTAATATAACTGCAGAGTTATTAGCTTTTGCAGCGTTTATTACTCCTTGTACTATTTCCATATCATTGATGTTGAAAGCACCTATAGCATACTTACCTTCGTAAGCTTTTTTAAACATTTCTTTAGTCGTAACTAATGCCATAAGAAATACCACCTTTCACAAATTAAATTTTACCCGTGTGGGACTTTGTAGAACCCAGCGGGACTATTTCTAAGCACAATACTATTATAAATGAAATAAAAAAATTTTTCTACCCCATAAAGCATAATTATGAAATTAAAAAATATTTTCTAGAGTGAATTCATTCAATTTACGGATATTTTCTAAATCAAACTTCATCCTATGAAGTGTAGCAAGAGACAAGTCACTATTTTTGTTTTTAACGTATTGAGTTATGGTGTAGAGATCTAGTTCTAACTTATCTACCTCTTCATGATTAATTATTACAGCGGTTAATTTGCCCTTTTTGGATGTTTCATCCAATAGGCCTACTACATAATTGTAACTCTCATCCCAGTTTTCATCCACTATTAATTCTTCCAATTCGTCAAATTTATTTGAAAAATCAACACAAAAGTTGTGAAGATAAAAACTAGAGAAAGTTGCAGCTATTATTAAAAGAACAAAAAGTATACAAGAAGTTATGGTGCTTTTATTCATTGAGCCTTGCCTCCTTCTTTTGGTAGAATAAATTTTTGTTAGAGTCTATTATTGCAAAATCTATGTCTCTTTCTGTTAAATTACTTTTATGAAGCTCTTCATGAACCCAAGTTTTGCTTTTTTTATAATAGGCCAAATTGTCTTCGTAAAATTGTCCATTACAGAATATAACCTTTGGAATAAATTTGTTATTGTATTCTTTTGATGGTACTACAGAAAGTTTTCCATTGGTCTCTAATATTCCGTATTCTACCTCTGACAAATCAAGATATCCAGCCACCCTTAGCTCTTCTAAAAGTTCATTTATCGTAAGCTGTTGGGCTTTTAATTGATTTATATTTACTACACCTTTTTTTATTAATAAAACTGCTTGACCGTCCACAATTTTTCTAAAGCGTCTGTTTTTAAATTGAAACCATGAAATTCCAACTTGCATTATTAATATAGTTATAATAGGGGTAATACCATTTATAAGTGGCATTCTTATATCCTGCATTGGAAGAGTGGCTAAGTCGGATATTATGAAAGCTATGACCAATTCATAAGGCTCTAATTCTCCAACTTGTCTTTTTCCCATAAGTCTCATTATTAGTACTATTAGTGCATATAAAATTGCGGTTCTTACTAAAAATATAAACATAAAATCACCTCTCCTACTATATAGTGTGTAGGAAAATAAACTTTTATGTAAGAGTTTATGGCACAAAAAGTTTTGAAAATCATAAAAGTACTATTGACCACAATTATTAAATGATATAACTTATAAAGCATAAGTGGCATTTAATTTGAAAACCTCAGTAAAATATTATTGTGATAATTTAAAATTCCATTATAAATTAAGGGGGTGCTTTCTCGTGGCACAGATATTATTAAATTTAAAGGATATAGGAAATGTAATGGTAGAGGAAGGTATAACTGCTTATGATATTGTAGAAAAATATTATAAGGATAGTGAAGTGCCTATAATATTAGCAAAGCTGAATAATGACCATATAGAGCTTAGAGAAGAGATACGAAAAGAAGGAAACTTTGAGCCTATAGATATATCCACAACAACAGGGAATAGGACTTACTTTAGGACGCTACAATTCATTTTTATTAAAGCAGCCTATGAACTTTTTCCAGGATGTAAAGTTACTATAGAGCATGCTCTTGACAAGGGTATATATGGGGAGATTCATAAGGAAAGAGCCTTGGATGAAGAGGATATAGAGGTTTTAAATGAGAGGATACAGGAAATTATAGATAGGAATACTATAATAAATAAGACTAGAGTGCCTGTTGCTGAAGCTATGAAAATTTTTGATAGTTATAATCTAGAGGATAAGCTCAGACTTTTACGAAATATAAACAAGGAAGATGTAACCTTATATGAACTAGAGGGAAGATATGATTATTTCTTCGGATTCCAAGGATATTCAACGGGAGTTATAAAAAATTTTAAAGTAATATTTCATGATCCAGGTTTTATAATAAGAATACCATCAGAAGAACATCCCAAGGAAATACTTCCTTTTGTGGAGCATAAGAAACTTGATGCTATCTTTAGAGAAACAGAGAAGTGGCTTGATATATTGAATGTAGCTGATGTGGGGGCTTTAAATGGATACATTCAAAATGGAAATATAAATGAACTAATAATGGTGGCTGAGGCCCTTCAAGAGAAAAAGATAGCTTATATAGCTGATATGATACAAGAGAGAAAGGAAGTAAAGATAGTTCTAATAGCTGGTCCATCGTCATCTGGAAAGACTACATTTGCCAATAGACTTGGGGTACAGCTTAGAGTTAATGGATTTACACCAATACCTATTTCTTTAGATGATTATTTTCTAAATAGGGAAATAACGCCTAGAGATGAAAATGGGGATTATGATTTTGAGTCTATTAAGGCTTTAGATATAGATTTGTTCAATGAAAATTTGAGAGATCTCATGGAAGGAAAAGAGGTTGAGATTCCTAGTTATGATTTTAAAACGGGGAAGAGAAAATGGGTAGGCAATAAACTTATACTTCCTCACAATGGTATCTTGATAGTGGAGGGTATACACGGTCTTAATGACATGCTTACTAATTCCATAGCCTCAAAAAATAAATTTAAAATATATATAAGTGCTCTTACTCAGCTAAATTTAGATAGCCACAATAGAATAGCAACTACAGATGTGAGACGTATAAGGAGAATAGTAAGAGACTTCCTTTCAAGAGGATATGGTGGAGAAACAACTCTTACCATGTGGCCATCCATTAGGCGAGGGGAGGAAAAGAATATATTTGTATTTCAAGAAGAAGCTGACGTCATGTTTAATTCCACTTTAGTCTATGAACTTTGCGTTCTAAAGAAATATGCAATAGAGGAACTTAAAAAGATTTCAAAGAATAGCCCTGTATATTATGAAGCAGAAAGACTTATAAGCTTTTTGAATTTATTTAAAGATGTAGATACGAATCTGGTTCCTTCAAATTCTATATTAAGAGAATTTATAGGAGGAAGTATATTTTATAGATATTAGCAATAGATAAGTTCGTGGATATTATGGTGATGGCTTAAAATTTATATTATAATTAGAGATGGAATTTTACAAAAGTTTAATAAAGGAGAAAATTATGAGAAGATATGGAGTTTTTGATATTTTAGGACCTATAATGATAGGTCCATCTAGTTCACATACTGCGGGAGCAGCAAGACTTGGAAAGTTAGCTGGATCTATAGCAGATGGACCTATAAAAAAGGTGACTTTCCTTTTACATGGATCTTTTAGTAAGACTTATAGGGGACATGGAACAGATAGAGCCCTTGTAGCAGGAGTTTTAGGTATGGACCCTTGGGATGAAAGACTTAGAGATTCTATGGATATAGCAGCGGAAAAGGGAATGGAAATAGAATTTAAAGAAGAGGACTTTGGAGATGCCCACCCTAATACGGTGAAGTTTATAATCGAAAAAGAAGATGGAGAGATAGTTACAGTTATGGGTTCTTCTATAGGAGGAGGAAGCGTAGTTATAACTGAGGTAAATGGAGAAGAAATAGAGTTTACAGGAGAATATCCAACTATAATAATCCATCATATAGATTTGCCTGGAATGATATCAAAGGTAACTGGACTTCTTTATGAAAAGCATATAAATATAGCCTTTATGAAAGTTTTTAGAACAGGAAAAGGTTCCTCTGCGAATATGATATTCGAAACAGATAATGAAATTCCTGAAAATATAGTTGAGGCTATGCTTGCGCTAGAAAATATAGAAAAGGTTAAAGTTATTAATCCAGTTAAGGAAGGGGAAATTTAGCAGTGTATATAAGCAGCGGAAAACAACTGGTTGAAGTATGTAATGAAAAAAAATTGCCTATAGGTGAATTTGCAATACAAAATGAGATGGAAGAAAGCGGACTTTCTAGAGAAAAAGTCATTGAAAAGATGAGAAAAAATCTTAAGACTATGAAAACTTCTGCAAGTAATGGACTTGAGAAAGAAATAATTTCTGTAAGTGGTCTTATAGGCGGAGATGCCAAAAGATTAAATAACTATGCTAAGAATCAAAAGTCTTTAAGCGGAAGTGTTATGGTTACTGCAATGGCAAGGGCGTTATCTTGCTCGGAGGTAAATGCATCTATGGGAAGGATAGTAGCATGTCCTACCGCAGGTTCCTGTGGAATAATTCCAGCAGTGATTACAACTGTAGGTGAAGCTTTAGGAAAGAGTGATGATGAACTTATTGAAGCTCTTTTCTGCTCTTCAGCTGTGGGAATTATAATTGCACAAAATGCATGTGTAGCTGGAGCTGAAGGCGGATGTCAGGCTGAATGTGGTTCTGCAGCAGCTATGGCTTGTGCAGCTGTTATAGAGCTTATGGGAGGAACTCCAGCAATGTGTTTAAATGGAGCGGCTATAGTTATAAAAAATATATTAGGACTTGTATGTGATCCTATAGCTGGACTTGTTGAAGTGCCTTGTGCTAAGAGAAATGCATCTGGAGCTGTCAGTGCTATAACTGTAGCTGATATGGTTATGGCAGGAATAGTGAGCAAGATTCCATTTGACGATGTAGTATCGGCAATGTACAAGGTGGGAAAGGCGCTTCCAGCTGAGCTTAGAGAAACAGCTTTAGGTGGCTTAGCGGCAACACCTACTGGAATTGAGCTTAGAAAACAGATATTAGGTGAATAATTAAAAAGATAATATATACCGTTAAGAGAGGCAATGCCTCTCTTTTTTTACTAAAAATGTAACAAAACTCTGGTGATAAGAATATTGTGTATATAGGAATATTACTAGGAGGATTTTAGTCTAATGGATAATAAACTAAAAGGAACTGAAACCTACAAGAATTTATTAGCTACTTTTGCCGGAGAGGCTAGAGCAAGAGATAAATATGATCTGTATGGAGAGAAGGCTAATGCAGAAGGATTAGTATATGTGGGTGATGTATTTAGAGAAACTGCACATAATGAGTATGCTCATGCTAGAGAAGTATTTGACAGATTTTTAGGAAAGATACAAAATACTGAAGGGAATTTGCTTGATTCAGCCAAAGGTGAAGCTAAGGAGGCAAACTCCATCTATAAGCAATATGAAAGCACAGCAAGAGCCGAGGGATTCAATGAGATAGCAGATTTCTATAAAGAACTTGCAGAGGTAGAAGAGGCTCACGAAGAAAGATTCATGAAAATTTATAATCAGTTAAAGACAGAGGGCTTATACAATAGAAAAGTAGAATCTGTATGGCAGTGTACAAATTGTGGTTACATTTATGAAGGATTACAGGTGCCAGAAATATGTCCACTATGTCATTTTCCAAAGGGATTCTTTGCACCTTACTGTAATAATAACGAGAAAAAGTAGGAGGGGAAAATATGATAATAGTATACCCTAAATATTTTGAGATGCCTGTAATTATGGATGATGATTTTGAACAGTTCACCAATGAAAGATTAATGTACAGAGGGGAAGAGATGTCTCTAAATAATTTTAATAAAAAAAACGTTGAACAAGATGAATTTGAGGAAGTAGATGAAGAGTACATCCAGAGTCAAATGCAGGACAGGGAATATTATTTGTAAAGTTATAGCTATAACATTGGTGCTCTTTGGAACTATTATAAATACAAAATATACTTTAATAAACACAGTGTTTTCTTCTATAGCTATGGTAATTTTAGCTGTTTATATTGGAAATTACACTAATTTATATTCTGAATATGTAGGTGAAAAGAGAGGAGGGCTTTTATCTGCAACTCTTGGAAATCTACCAGAGCTTGCTATGGGCATATGGTCTTTAGGATATGGAATGATATCCATGGTAAAATGGGCGCTTATAGGGTCTATAATAAGTAATATGCTTTTAGTGCTTGGGATATCATCCTTTGTAGGAGGTGTAAAGTACAGGGAACAGAGCTTTAATAAAAATATAGCCAGAACTAATTTTAATATGCTGACACTAGCCTTGGCATCAATGATACTGCTAGCTACAGTTAATTATTGTGTGCCATTAAGTGATGGGGTACTGTCATCTATAAGCAACAAGGTAGCGGTAGTATTAATATTAATATATGGATTGGGGCTGATATTTTCTTTAGTAACTCACAGTAATTTATTTGTCATAAGCGAAGATGGGAATGAGGTGAGAAGTGAGAATAAAGATAGAAAGGTAAAGATACTATCAATTATTCTAATATTATCTTTTATACTGTTTTTGGTAAGTGAAAATGTAATAAATAACTTGAATGAATTAGTAAAGGTACATGGAGTTTCGGAAAATTTATTGGGAATATTGGTGGTTCCGTTAATAGGTAATATAGGAGAAAATATTTCAGCTATAATGGCTGCCTTTAAGAATAAAATAAACATGAGTATAGAGATAGCCATAGGATCAAGCATACAAATAGCTCTCTTTGTAACTCCAGTCATAATGATATTATCCTATGCTATGGGTGTAACTATGAATCTTCTTTTTGCTCCAGTACAAATAATAATAGCTCTTGTGGCTGTAGCTATGTCTTTTATAGTTTATGTAGATGGAAAAAGCTATTGGTTTGAAGGAGCTATACTGCTGGCCATATATTTAATGAGTATAATTTCCTGCTATTATATTATTTAAGCATAAAAATCCATCTTTAATAATATAAATAATGTGAAATATTTAAAAGGTGGAATAAAAGATGCCCTACAGAAATATAATAGATTTTCACTATAGAGATATGTGTAACCTTCAAGACAGTTTGACTAAACTTACAAATTCCTATAGAACACTTATTGGCGGAGCTAATGATTTGAACGGCATAGCCCTAGCTAAAAAAGGTGAAGTGAAAGATGCTTTAAAGAGAGCTGATGAAGTTGGATATATAATGGATGATATAATATCAGCTATAAGAAAATCTCAATGTAGATATTTAGATTATTGCGTTATGTATTCTAATCAAATAAAAACCATAATAAATCCTCAGTTTTTACTTGCTGAGATTGAAAAAGAACTTTGTGTTGATCCAAATAACAACAATAATAATAAAAGCCAAGGGACATAATCCCTTGGCTTTTAAACTTTTTTAAGTTGAAATTTGCTAACCATAAGATATGATAAAGCTATTATAAAAATCACTGGTAATGCTGGAGTCAAAGGTCTATCTACTGTGAATAAAACAAAAACAGCCATAAAGCTTCCAGCTAAAGTTATAGGTACACCAGTAAATACTCCGTCAAATGTTGAAATATTGTATCTTGCCAATCTATATGCACCACATATAGGAAAAACAAGTACTAAAAGATATCCAACAAATCCAAAGCTCATAAAATCATAAAGTCTATAGACAAGTATGGCTGGTGCCACACCAAATGATACTAAATCTGCCAAAGAATCTAGTTCTTTTCCGATTTCACTGTCTACATTTAGAAGACGTGCTATTCTTCCATCATATCTATCGGCTAATGCTGCTAACAATACAAAAATTGCTGCTAATTTGAAGTTTCCATGAAAAGTCATCAAAATTGATAATAAACCAAAGGCTAAATTACCTAATGTAAAGGTATTTGGTATTGCGCTTTTCTTCATTAAATCACTCCTACCATAATAAAAATAATATAACTTCATATATTATATTATACATCAAAACTATTATTTAAATAAGGGGAACAGTTAAAAAAGTAGATTTTTAAGATTGAGATAAGATAAAACAAATAAAAAATAATGTAATATATTATATTATAAAATGAATATATAAAAAGGGTTAATCGACACATTTTCATTAAGATGATATAATTTAAAGATAAGGATTTTTATAGGAGGAATTAAATATGCAAAAAGTAAAATTCATATACAATCCTTTTTCAGGTGAAAATACAATATTAAATGATATAGATACTGTAATAAAATTACATCAGCAAAAGGGATATATAGTAGTACCACATAGAATAAGTTTTGATATAGAAATAGAGAGGGCTTTTTCTGATATAGATGATACATATAAATATATAATAGTTGCTGGTGGAGATGGAACTGTTGATACAGTAGTAAACAAAATGAAGGAGCTTAAAATAGACCTTCCTTTAGCAATACTTCCAACTGGGACGGCAAATGATTTTGCTAAATTTATAGGGATGCCTTATGATATTGGCAAGGCTTGTGAGCAGATTTTAAATTCAACTCCCAAACCTATTGATATTGCAAAAATTAACGAAAAATATTTCATAAATGTAGCTAGCACAGGACTTTTCACTGACGTATCTCAAAAGACAGATGTAAATCTAAAAAATACTATTGGAAAGTTAGCTTATTATATAAAGGGAATAGAGCAGCTTCCAAACTTTAGAAAGCTTAAGATAAATGTTGAGTCAGAAGAATTAAATTTTAATGGTGAAATGTACCTTATGTTAGTGTTTAATGGACAAACTGCTGGTAATTTTAAGTTGGCAACTGAAGCTGAAGTAGATGATGGAAAGCTTGATGTCATTATAGTAAAGGCGGTAAATATAATTGAACTATTGCCTCTATTTATAAAAATGTTAAAAGGTGAGCATTTAGGTGATAATGGAGTGATATATTTTAAAACAAATAAGCTTCATATAGAGTGCAATGAAGATATAGTGACAGATATAGATGGAGAAAAGGGACCAGATTTTCCAATCAATATAGAATGTGTTAAGGGTGGAATTAAGCTTTTAGGAATAAATTAGACAAAGCTTTAATAAATATTAAGTAGCAATAATTAAGGAGAAGTTTAAAATGATAAGTGTATACTTATATGTTGCATTATTGTTACTTATGATAGTCCTATGTATAAAAGCTTTTTTCATAGGTCATAGAAAAGCGCCAGGAAAGATAAGGATATACAATGGGGTTATAACCTTGGGACTTAGTTTAAGATACATAGCACTGCTTGTACTGTTTATAGTGGAAAGCATGAATTACCTTTACTGTGCCAAGTATCTTGTATGCTTAAATCTCATTGTAGTGCCATGTACTATAGCTTTATGTCTCTATATTTTTATGAGAGTAGATGGACTAAAGTTTGATTATTTCTTCATTCTCATGGCATTAGGTGTTGTGCTTTATGGAATAGTTATGTCACTTTGCAAAGTTTCTATTGAGATAAGAAATCCTTTTGGATATATAATGAGATTTTTATTTGAAGACAAGATACATCTAGCATATATAGCAATTGTATCTATAGCCCTTATAATAACTATTGTTGGCTTTGGCAAGGCAAACAGTAAGTCTTCAGGAATCATAATGACTATGGTTAGCATAATGGTGATTTTAGGAGAACTGCTTCTAAAGCTTATGGGAGTGTCAATAGTTTTCAATACTTTAATAGGTGAGCTTATGATTCTTTTAACTCTTAATATGGGACTTAAAACTTTCAAATAATAAAAGGTGTATTGCAAATTTAAATCATTTGCAATGCACCTTTTTTATGCTTAGTGGCGTTTAGATTTTCCTTTTACATTCTTCTTTGAGGAATGTGAACCTTTATTAAAGCCAGAAGAATTTTTATGATTCTTACCTTCATATTTTTTTGGAGAACTCTTTTTTGATGGAGCATTAAATGGTATCAAGCAGTTCTTGCTGTTACCGATAAGGTCTTCTCTGCCGGCTTTCAAAAGAGCATCTTTTACTAGGTTGTAGTTTTCTGGAACTTCAAACTGAAGAAGAGCTCTTTGCATAGCTTTTTCTTTTGGACTTTTTGGTACATATACCTTTTCTCCAGTAAGAGGATTGATTCCAGTATAATAAATTGTTGTAGCAAGGCTTCCAGGTGTAGGATAGAAATCTTGAACTTGCTCTGGATTATGTCCCATTTGTTTTATATATTGTGAAAGTTCTATTGCCGCCTTTAAGTCTGAACCAGGATGGCTTGACATCAAATAAGGCACAAGGAACTGATTCTTATTAACCTTTTTATTAACTTCAAAATATTTTTTGCTGAACTTATCATAAACTTCTCTTGAAGGCTTACCCATTTGAAGAAGGACTTTGTCACTGATGTGCTCTGGGGCAACTTTAAGCTGTCCACTTATATGATATTTGCATAAATCATTAAAAAATTCCATGTTTTTATCATGAATTAAGTAGTCATATCTTATTCCTGAACGGATAAATACTTTTTTGATACCAGGAAGAGCTCTAACTCTTCTAAGGATGTGAAGGTAATCTGTGTGGTCAACCTTTAAGTTTTTGCATGGTGTAGGGAACATACATTGTCTGTGCCTGCAAGCACCATGAGTTTCTTGTTTTTTGCAAGCCATATTTCTAAAGTTTGCAGTAGGACCACCTATATCATGGATATATCCTTTAAAGTCCTTTAAAGTTGTCAGAAGCTTAGCTTCTTCTACAATGCTATCTTCACTTCTATGCTGAATTATTCTTCCTTGATGGAAGGTAAGAGCACAAAAGGCACAAGAGCCAAAGCATCCCCTATGGCTTGTTATTGAAAATTTAACTTCCTGTATAGCAGGGATTCCACCCTTTTCTTCATACATTGGATGATATGTTCTCATATATGGAAGGTTGTAGCTTATGTCCATTTCTTCTTCTGTCAAAGGTTCTTGAGGTCTGTTAGCTATAAGATACCTATCTCCATATTGTTGTATGATTCCACGTCCATTAATGGGGTCTTGCTCATAATATTCAAGTCTATAGCTTTCGTTATATGAGTCTTTATTTTTTTCAATATCCTCAAAGCATGGAGTAGTAACGTAATCTTTAGGGCTATCAGGAAGCTCCTTTGACATATAGCATGTTCCTCTTACATGAGTTACGTTTTTTATATTCATCCCATATTTCAAAAGGTCTGCTATCTGAACAACAGTTTTTTCACCCATCCCATATATCAAAAGGTCGGCTTTAGAATCTAAAAGTATGCTTCTTCTGATTTTTTCATCCCAGTAATCATAGTGAGCAAATCTTCTTAAAGATGCTTCAATACCTCCGATTATTATTGGCACATCCTTATAGGCTTGACGAATCATATTGCAGTAAACTATGACAGCTCTATCCGGCCTATGATTTGGCTCTCCACCAGGGGAGTACAGGTCTTCTCTTCTTTTTCTTTTAGAAACACTGTAGTGATTTACCATGGAGTCTATGTTGCCGGAATTCACTAAAAATCCTAATTTAGGACGTCCAAGAACTTTAAAGGCTTCGACATCTTTCCAATTTGGCTGAGGGATTATACCAACCTTATACCCATTGTACTCTAGTGTTCTTCCTATTATTGCAGTACCAAAGGAAGGATGGTCCACATAGGCATCCCCCGTAACTATTATAAAATCCAACTGATCTATGGATTGTTTCTTCATATCTTCTATGCTTATAGGTAAAAAGTTTCTACCAAGCTTCATAAATTTTTCCTCATTTCTACATTTAATTATCTTCGAGTATCACTTGATATATTAGCATAATATAAAAACCTTGTAAAACTTATTTGATGTAAAGTGGAAGCAGAGAAATCAAAATACTAATATAGTAATTTTATTTAATTATGACCATGATTTTATATAAAAAAACATTCAGACTAAATTTAAATAGTCTGAATGCACAAATTACTTTATAATACTACTTTCCATAATCCATGGAGATTACAGTATTCATAGACTTCTCCAAAACCTTTATCTTTGAATGTTACGTGAGGGCGATCACCTGGATGAAGATAAGTAAGCTCTACATTATTATCGGTGACTAAGGCTATCCATTGAATATAATGAGCATCTATCATAGGGTGTTCTATAGAACTAACGTGAACTTTTACTTCTCCGTTTGCTTTTACAGCTACTGGAACATGTTTCTCATGAGCTCCGTCAGATGTATTTGCGGTAAGAAGTTTCATAGGTTCACCACAGCACTTTAAAGTTCCACCTCCATTTTTAATAAGCACCACTATATTCCCGCACTTTTCACAGCGGTAAAATGATATTTTAGAATTCATTTTTTTACCTCCTAAAAATTTTAACATTATATTATATGCTAAATAGATTTTATTTTCACAAAAAAAGAAAAAATAGAATTGATTTTCAGAAAAAATATATATTATACTAAATGTAATTAGCTGACTAACTTAGTTTTTAAACTAGCTATTTTGAGAAAAATCATCTGGGTTATGAAGAGGGGGGACATAAATGATTAAATTATTAAAATATCTAAGAAAAGGGGCCGTGCTATGTGCTATTATGGCACCTATTTTTATGTTTTTAGAAGTATCTATGGATTTGATGCAGCCAAAACTTATGTCAGATATCATAGATGTTGGTGTGTCAAATGGAGATATTTCTTACGTGCTGTCAGTTGGAGTTAAGATGCTTTTTATGGCGTTTTTAGGAATAGTGGGAGGTGCGGGATGTTCCATCTTTGCATCCATATCGGCAATGAATTTTGGACAAGAACTCAGAAGGGCTATATTTGAAAAGATTCAAACCTTATCTTTTAAAGAACTAGATGAATTTAAAACATCATCTCTTATAACGAGAGTGACAAATGACGTAACTCAATTTCAAAATATGTTTTTTATGGCACTTAGAGTTGTCATAAGAGCGCCTCTTATGGCTGTAGGAGGAATATTTATGGCAGTGAGTCTAAGTTTGGAGCTATCAAAGATATTGCTCATAATACTACCTATAATGATAGTTGTTGTTCTATTTATAATGAAAAGATCCTTTGCTTTATTTTCAAATGTTCAAAAGAAAGTAGACAATGTGAATATAGTTATGAGAGAGAACATCCTAGGTATGAGAGTTGTGAAGGCATTTATTATGGAGGGTAAGCAGTGGAATAAGTTCACCAAGGTAAATGATGAGCTTATGGATGCCCATATAGAGGCACAAAATATACAAATATTTTTATGGCCTATAGTTACACTTTTGTTGAATTTTGGAGTTATAGCAGTACTTTGGTTTGGAGGAAATCTAGCAAATGCAGGTGGAATCGAAGTGGGAAAGATAATGGCCTTTGTAAATTATCTTATGCAGATAATGAATTCTCTTATGATGGTTATAATGATAGCCTTAAATATTTCCAGGGCAAAGGCATCAGCTGACAGAATAAATGAAGTTTTTGAAAGGGAGTCTTCTATAAAAGAGGAAAAGAATAAGGAGAACATAGATAGATTTGATGTAGAGTTCAGAAATGTATTTTTTAAGTATAACGAAGATGGCGAAGATGTGTTGAGTGACATTTCCTTTACTATATCAGAGGGAGAAAAGGTAGGTATAATAGGGACTACTGGTTCTGGAAAAAGTTCTCTTATATCACTGATTCCTAGATTATATGATGTAACTAATGGAGAAATTTTATTTGGAGGAAAGGATGTACGGAAACTTTCTATAAAAGATTTAAGACATTATATAGGGGTGGTGCCTCAAGATAATACCTTATTCTCAGGAACTATAGAGGAAAACTTTAGATTTGGAAAAGGTGATGCCACAGAGGAAGAGCTTATAAGAGCGGCTAAAAATTCAGAAGCCTATGAATTTATAAGTGAAAAAGAAGGGGATTTTCAAGGAGTAGTAGAGCAGAGAGGCAAGAATTTTTCTGGTGGACAAAAACAAAGATTATGTATAGGAAGAACGTTAATTAGAAATCCTAAAATCCTAATAATGGATGATTCCACAAGTGCCTTGGACATGGCTACAGAAGCAAGGCTTCAGGAGAATATAAAAAATGAAATTAAAGATAGCACTTTTATCCTTGTAGCTCAGAGAATTGCAGCCCTTATGAATCTAGACAAGATAATAGTCCTTGATGAGGGCAGAATCTCAGGAATAGGGACTCATAAAGAGCTTTTAAAGAGCAATGAAATATACAGAAGTATAGTAGTTTCACAATTAGGAGAGGAGGCTCTTAGGAATGTCTAGAGAAAATGAAAGAACTCCAATGGGAAGACCAGCAAGAGGTCCACAGGGAAGATTTAGGCAAAAAGAAAAGTTGAAGAATCCAAAAGGAACTTTAAAAAGGATGCTAAAATATTTGAGTAGCAAAATTAGTTCTTTAGTCTTGGTATTCTTTTTATCCTTAGCAACAACATTGATAACTATATTTGGAACCAGGCTTAATGGTTATACTGTTGATAATTTTATAGCTACAGGAGATATGAGAGGTCTTGCAGGCATATGTATAGTTCTCATAATTATTTATGTCATAAGTGCAGCATGTACTTATGGTCAAAAGAGAATAATGGTATATATTGCTCAAAAAACTTCAGCGGTAATAAGAAGAGATTTATTTCAATCTTTACTATCGCTTCCACTAAAGTATTTTGACACTCATTCTAGTGGCGATGTGATGAGTAGACTTACAAATGATGTAGACAATATAAACATGACTTTGTCTCAAAGCGTTACACAGTTTTTTTCGGGAATAATAATGATAGTGGGAATGTTCATAGCTATGATTGTATTAAGTCCAAAGCTTACACTTATAGGAATGCTTACAGTACCACTTATGCTTGTATCCACAAAGTTTTTAGTGAAATTAACACAACCTTTCTTTGTAAAACAGCAGAGAGAACTTGGAAATCTTAATGGATATATAGAAGAATATCTTTCAGGGCAAAAGGTAACCTTGCTGTTTTCTCAGGAAGAGCAGGTAAAGGAAGATTTCAATAAGATAAATAAAAACCTAACTAAGAGTGCTATTTATGCTCAAGGACTTTCTGGAGTAATGGGGCCTGTAAATAATTTTATCAACAATCTATCTTATCTTATAGTTGCAGTAAGCGGAGGATATTTTGCAATTGCAGAAGGAGGAAACATAACAGTTGGGATAGTGTTCACTTTTATACTATACATGAGAAATTTTACAAGACCTATAAATGAAATATTAAATGTATTTAACACAATACAATCAGCTCTAGCTGGAGCAGAACGTGTTTTTGAAGTCATAGATGAAGCACCCGAAAAGGACAAAGCTGAAGCAAAGGATGTGGAGAATATAGAGGGACACGTTGAGCTTAGAAATGTGGATTTTTCTTATGTTGAAGGACAAAAGGTGCTAAAAAATGCTTCTCTAGAAGCCAAAAGAGGTGATACTGTTGCCATAGTAGGACCTACAGGAGCAGGTAAGACTACTATAATAAATTTGATTACAAAATTTTATGATATAGATAGTGGGGCAATCTTAATAGATGGAGAAAACATAGAAAACCTTACAAGAAGAAGTCTTAGAAGTAATATAGCAATGGTACTCCAAGATACATTTTTGTTTTCAGAATCAGTCCGTGAAAATATAAGATATGGAAGAATTACAGCTACTGATGATGAAGTTATAAAGGCAGCAAAGCTTGCAAATGCTCATCATTTTATAATGCAACTTCCACATGGCTATGATACAGTGCTTTCAGATAATGGAAGCAATTTGTCACATGGGCAGCGTCAGCTTATTGCTATAGCTAGAGCTGTATTATCAAAGGCGTCTATTCTAATCCTTGATGAAGCTACCTCTTCTATAGATACAAAAACAGAAGTTGAAATCCAAAAAGCAATGCTATCTTTGATGAAGGGTAAGACATCCTTTGTAATAGCTCATAGATTAAGTACTATAAGAAATGCAGATATCATACTTGCAGTAAATGATGGAGAAATAATAGAGAGAGGAACTCATGAACAGTTATTAAGAAGGGGTGGATTTTATTCTGATTTATATAATAGCCAATTTAAAAATGGACAAAATATATGAGGCTTACAGATTAGTTGAAAATTGGGAAAAATAATGATATTATCTATTTATAATAATGACCAATAAAAGAAAAAGTTTCAATTTATAGTAGGAGGATTATTATGGGGGATGTTTCGTCAGAAAGCAGAAAAGTATCTCTTGATTTTTGTAAAGAAAATCTACATATGACTGTGAAATTTGAAGGTAAGACTTGGAATTGGAAAAGTGATTATAAACCATACATGGAATCTAAACAAGGAAAAATATACTTTTCTGATGCTATAGAGATAAATACTCATCCATGGATTACTGGAATAGGCAATGGAGTTAGGACTTCTTATAAAGGCTTTAAGGTAGAGGGGAAAACTGTTCCCTTTGAATTTGAGACAGTGGTTTGGATTGAAAATTCAACAGATGATGTATTCTTTGAACTTATTCCAGTGTGTGAAGAAGGAATAGATATAGAAGCTATATATTGGCCCGGTCCTATGGAATTTAGTGAAACAAATCATAAATGGTATACGCTTTTGAATTTGAGGCAGGGACTTTTGATACCAAATGATTGGCCAAATGCTATAGATAAGATTATTTTAAATGCACAGTTTTGCAGCACAGCATCATGTATGCCTTGGTGGGGACAAATAAAAGAGTCAGAGGGATATATAGCTATATGCAAAACACCTTGGGATGCAGCTTATAATGTGGACAAGATTCCAGGTGGTTCACTTCATATAGGAGTAAAGTGGCTTCCAAGTCTCGGGAAAATATCTTATAAACGTGAGATGAGATTTACTTTTAGAGAAAACTGTGACTATAATGACCTTTGCAAAATTTACAGAGCTTATGTGAAGGAAAATGGACTTTTTGTAACTTTAAAAGAAAAAGCAGCAAAAAATCCTCTAGTAGATAAGCTTATAGGTTCTGCTATAGTGCATAAAGGAATAAAGAGACATGTAGTTGAGGAATCAAGACAGTATAATAAAGAAGATTTGTCAAGGAATGATGAGCTTATTCAATTTGCCTATAGAACTGAGCAGATGAAAAAACTAAAGGAAGCAGGAGTAGATAAGGTGTATTTCCATCTTGATGGATGGGGAGATCCTGGCTATGACAATAAGCATCCTGATTATCTTCCTCCATGTGTAGAAGCTGGTGGAACAAAAGCTATGAAGGAGCTCTCAGATACTATGAAGGACCTTAACTATATGTTTGGTCTTCATGATCAGTATAGAGATTATTATTTTGATGCTCCAACCTTTGATAAAAATTTTGCTGTTACAAATATGGATGGAACAGTGCCAGAGAATACATATTGGGATGGTGGGCACCAAACATTTTTATGTGCAAGCCAAGCTCAACACTATGTGAAGAGAAATTTTGAAGAGCTTTTTAAAGCTGGAATTCATCTTGAAGGTACATATCTAGATGTATTTACCTGCAATGAGCTTGATGAATGCAATCACAAATGGCACAAGATGACTAGAAAACAATGTGCAGAGTACAGAAAATCCTGCTTTGATTATTTGACATCTAGAGGAATCCTTCCAAGCTCAGAAGAAGTTGTGGATTGGGCTATGGAAAGTTTAGTATTCTGTCATTATGCACCATATGATTTTATGCTTGAAAAGCCTGATGCACCTAAAAAGGGAATAGCAGTACCATTATTAAACTTAGTGTATCATGATTGCCTTATTATTCCATGGCTTATGAGGAGCTTTGATGAAAAAGAGGATTACAAGCTTTATGCACTTCTAAATGGTGGAGCTGCATATCTTGATTGTGACAAGGACGGAGAAGAGCTTCATTTAGAAATAGAACGTTACAGGGAAGTTGCTCAACTTCAAGAATGGGTTGCAAAGTGTGAGATGATAAAGCATGAATTTTTAGATGATACCTACAAAAAACAAAAGACTATATTCTCTGATGGTACAGAGGTTACTATAGATTTAGAGAAAAATAGTTATTATATAAAATATAGATAAAGGTGTGCTAAATTTTAACAGGAATTTATTTAGCAAACTTAAGTTGCAATTTCGGAGATTTATAATATAATAATTAGTAGGAGATTACAGTTAGGTGAGGCTCCTACAGGGATAAATGCTGCTGCCCCGAAACATGGAGACATGCCAATGGGGTCAACAGGTATGATCGGATTAAGGTTTTACTTAACGTAGCTGGCAAAAAGCCAAAGCCCTGTAGTGCTAAAACTCAACGATATAATTATAGTTGGATTTTAGGAGCCTTTATAGGCTCCTTTTATATTTTTTTAAATTTCAAGGTGGTGAATTTTAAAATGGAGGGTGTCCCTCGTATTGAAAAACCAAAACTGAATAATATAACCTTAGAGGGATCCATTTTAAAGTTTTAAGATGTGTTATTCCTCTTAGAGTTATGCCGAAGGAGGAATAACAATGGAGAAGTTAAACGTAGTTTATTTTAGCAGCATTTCAAACAAGAAGGTGTATGACGAATTCGATGATTGTATAGGAAAGTTAAAGGACATCTATGTGACAACAGAGGATGGATATCCAAGAGCTATAGGATACAAGATAAAGAGAGGCTCAGAGACCTTCAACTATGAGTTTAAAACCATAGAGTTTGCTGAACTAGACAATGGTAATGTAGCTATACATGCTAAGGGTGGAAGAGAAATCCTTCCAAGAACTTATTCTTACCTTTTATCAAAACATTTAATCGGCAAAGAAATTGTAGATATAAATGGAAAGAAAGTCATAAGGGTAAATGATTTAAGATTAGCCTTTGTAGCAGGAGAACTAAAAGTAGTTGCCGTTGACCAAGGACCTTTAGCATTAGGAAGAAAGCTTGGATTTGCACCATTTATGAAATGGCTCTACAAAGTAACAGGTAAAAGGGATTTGGAGTCCATGATAATGTGGGAAGATGTTGAATCCCTAGAGATGGTAGATAACAACTTAAAGCTTCAAATACCATTTCAAAAGCTTTCGAAACTTCATCCGGCAGATTTAGCAGACATATTAGAAGAGATGGATGCAAAATATAGAGCTAAGATTTTTGAAAGTCTTGATGAAAACCTAGCAGCAGAGACTTTAGAAGAAATCGAACCCAAAGTTCAGGCAGACATAATACAGGCACTTAGTGAAAGTAAAACTTCAGAGGTACTTTTAAATATGTCTAATGATGAGATTGTTGACCTTATAGAAGAAGTTGATGAAGAAACTAAGGAAAAAATATTGACTCACCTAGAAGAAGAGGATTCAAGGGAAATAGAAGAGCTTATGACTTATCAGGACGAAACTGTTGGGGCTCTTATGAGCAAGGAATTTATATCATTCAATATAGATGTTACAGTATCAGAAGTTATTGACGTATTAAGAGAGATGGAACCCGATGAAGAAATGACTTATTACATCTTTATAGTAGATGATGAAGAAAAGCTTCAAGGTTTTGTAACTTTAAAGGATCTTATAATGAATGATTCTTATTCTAAACTAGATGATATAATGGAAAAAGATATAATAACCATAAAAGTTGATGACGATATAGAAGATACTATAGAAGTATCCACAAAATATGATTTACTTTCTATCCCAGTTGTGGATAAAAGTGATAAATTGTGTGGAGTAGTTATTCTACATGATATAGTAGATGAATTTTTAGTACCTATGTGGCACAAAAAATTTAAAAGAGTGGGATAGATTAAAAGTCTTAGATAAACTGGAAATAATCTGGAATATCTAAGGCTTTTTATTTACAAAAAAATAGTGAATAAAAAATTTTTTCTTGAATATATGCTTTTTTCACAATTTATGGATGGGGAGCATATTATAAACTATTCTATTAAAGTAAAGGAGATAGTTATATGTTTGAAACAGCCGTAATTTTAACACCAATTCATTTTGTGTATCTTATAGGAGTAATAGTAATACTTGGACTTATGATAATGAGAAGAGATGCTCCTCTTCCTTGTCTTGTATTTCTATTTATAATTGGAGTATTAGCTACTAACAGTCTAGTAGGTGGAGTTCAATCTGTATTCAATTCCGTGGTATACGCCGGTACCACTTTTATGGATATTATAATAACCATAGCCTTAATTTCAGCTTTGTCCAAGTGTTTATCTGATATAGGCAGTGACAGAATTTTAATATCACCTATGCTTAAAATTATGAAAACACCTAAAAAAGCCTTTTGGATCATAGGTATCGCTATGACCATCTTTGCTCTTTTCTTCTGGCCATCACCATCATCAGCTTTAATCGGCGCTATAATGCTTCCAATAGCATTAGCTACAGGCTTAACACCTTTAGCAGCTGCTGCAGCAATGAATTTATTTGGACACGGTATTGCGCTAAGTGGTGACTTTGTTATACAAGGCGCCCCAAGTATATCAGCTGCAGCTGCAGGAATTTCACCAACAGATATTATGTCTCAAGGATTCCCTTTGTTTGCAGTTATGGCTGTAGTAACAGCAATTGCAGGATATTTCTTCAATAGAAAAGATATGAATAAAAATAATGCAGTTACAGATGTAAAAACTGAAGTTAAAGAAGCAACTAAAGCTGCTAAAGTTACAGCAATATTAACGCCTGTAACCTTTATTGCGTCTATAATTGCAATTCTCATTTTAGAATTAAAAGGTGGAGAAGCAACAGCTTTAATAGTTGGAGCAGCCATATTTATAATGTGTGTAGGAACTATCTTAAATTACAAAGAAGAAGCTTTTAGAAAAATAACGGATTATATAAATCATGGTTTCATTTTTGGAATGAAAGTATTTGCTCCTGTAATAATAATAGCAGCCTTCTTTTTTTTAGGGGGAGATAGCATAACAAAAATATTAGGAGAACAATTTAAATCAGGATTGATGAATGATTGGGCGCTATGGCTTGCTCAAAATGTACCTGTCAATAAATATATAGCTGCAGCAGTTCAGCTAGTAGTTGGAGTATTAACAGGACTTGATGGATCTGGATTCTCTGGACTTCCATTAACGGGATCTCTTGCAGCCACTTTTGGTGGAATGGTAGGTGGATCTATACCATTATTTGCCGCTTTAGGACAAATCTCATCTATATGGGTTGGGGGAGGAACTATAATCCCTTGGGGGGTAATATCAGTAGCTGCAATTTGTAATGTTGACCCTGTTGAATTAGCAAGGCGAAATTTCAAACCTGTTATGATTGGTTTGGGAGCAACTTTAGTAACAGCATGTCTAATACTTTAGGGGGTGAAGCATATGTGTGGAATTGCAGGTTTTTTTAATCCTCACCAAAACTACCATAAAGCATCTAGAAAGTGGAATGATATACTTCTAGATATGAGAGAAACCATAGATAGAAGAGGTCCTGATGATCATGGAGAGTTTTTATCTCAAAGGGTAGCTCTTGCCCATGCCAGGCTTTCCATAATAGATTTAACTACAGGAAGGCAACCAATTATTAAAACTATTGAGGGAAACACTTATGCAATAGTCTATAATGGGGAAATCTATAATACTGAAGAAATTAAAAATGATCTTACATTACGAGGATGGCATTTTGATACACAGACAGATACTGAGGCTATACTTTGTAGTTTTATAGAATATGGACCGAATTTTGTTGAGAAATTAAATGGAATATTTGCCTTTGCTATATGGTCACAAAGAGAGAATAAGCTTTATCTATATAGGGATAGGTTTGGAATAAAACCTTTATTTTATACTATATTCAATGACACAGTAGTATTTGGTTCCGAAATAAAAGCTTTATTAAAATATCCAGGAGTTAAGGCTCAAATAGATAAGACAGGATTAAATGAAATTTTCGCTATGGGACCAGCAAAAACTCCAGGCCTTGGAGTATTTAAGAATATTTATGAAGTATTTCCGGCAAATTATATTATATTTTCTAATGAAGCTCCAAAGGAAATACAATACTGGACTTTAGAGAGTAAACCTCATATAGATACCTATGAAGAAACAGTAGAAAAGACTTCTTTTCTTGTAAAAGATTCTATAAAGAGACAGATGATTTCCGACATTCCTATATGCACTTTTTTGTCTGGAGGAATAGATAGCAGTATTGTATCATCAGTTTGTGCAAATGAACTTAGAAAGCAAGGAAGACAACTAAACACTTTCTCTTTTGACTTCGTAGACAATAATAAATACTTCAAATCAAATGCATTTCAGCCAGATATGGATAGACCATGGGTAGATAAAATGGTTTCTTATCTTAAGACAAACCATATATATTTAGAGTGTGACAACCTTGAGTTGGCTGATTATCTCTATAAAGCAGTTGATGCCAAGGACCTTCCTGGAATGGCTGATGTGGATTCATCCTTATTATATTTTTGCTCAAAGGTAAAAGAGTATAATACCGTTGCCTTAACTGGAGAATGTGCTGATGAAATTTTTGGTGGATATCCATGGTTTCATAAAAAGGAGAGCTTTGAGGCCAATACTTTTCCATGGACTAGAAATATAGAAATTAGAAAAGCACTTTTAAATGATGATGTTGTAAATGAACTGAATATAGATGAGTATATCCAAATGAGATATGATGAATCTGTAAGAGAAACACCTCTTTTGCAAGGTGAAAGTTCTATTGAAAATAGAAGAAGGGAGATATCATATTTGAATTTAAGATGGTTTATGGTGACTCTTCTTACAAGAATGGATAGAACAAGCATGTACTCAGGTCTTGAGGCTAGGGTTCCATATGCAGACCATAGAATTGTCGAATATATATGGAATGTTCCTTGGGACATGAAGTGCAAAGATGGTGTTGTGAAAGGACTTCTAAGAGATAGTTCAAAGGGACTTCTTCCTGATGATGTTTTATATAGAAAGAAGAGTCCTTATCCGAAGACGTATAATCCTAATTATGAAAAATTATTAGGAGAAAGGTTAATGAACGTATTAAATAATTTGTCATCACCAATTAATTCTCTAGTTGACAAAGAAAAGGTACTGAGATTTATAAATACTCCTTCAGATTATGGAAAGCCATGGTATGGACAACTTATGGCAGGTCCTCAAATGATAGCTTATATGCTTCAAGTAAATTATTGGCTTGAAAAATACAATATAGAAATATTCAGCTTGGTATAAAAAACATCCAAAAGAAATGAAACAATCAGAAATTGATTATAAAGACGAAAGAAATGAAATGATTCGAAATAAAGCTAAGGCTAAGTGTTCCGACATTATTCAGTGGACTATTATGATAGTTGCATGGATAACAATTTTTGCGGATTTCCCACTTTGGATTACGTTAACCCTCGTTGGTGTTTTTATATTGAAAAGTATTTTGGATTTGTATCTAATGAACAAGTACAATAATGAAATGTAGAAAATAATTAAAATAAAAAAAATTATAAAAACCTGTTTACAAATAAAATATTTCGAATATAATGAAACTATAAACTAATTCAGAGTGAAATACTAGGAAATGCTATGATAAAGGAAAGTAGGATAAAGGAAGATTACAGAGAGGAAGGATTGCTGAGAACCTTCTATCCATAATTTATTTGAAGTGCCCTTTTGAGTAGAAGGTCGAAAGTTTTAGTAGGCTTATCCGGTTTGGCCCGTTACAGCCATATGACATGATGGTGTCAGAAAGTTAAGTGGGATTATTATATCCAAATAGGGTGGAACCGCGGAGTATACAAGCTTCGTCTCTAATTATTAAAAGAGACGGGGCTTTTTTGTATTCAAATTTAGCTGTTATAGAATTCAATGTGGAAAATTAAATTTTTAAGGAGGGATTTATATGATATATGAATCAGTGTTAGACATGATAGGAAATACGCCTTTATTGAAGTTAAAAACGGAAGAAAATATGGCAAAGGTGTATGTGAAGCTTGAAAGCTTTAATCCAGCAGGTAGCATAAAAGATAGAGCAGCATTAGGAATGATTGAAAGAGCGGAGCTTGAAGGGAAGCTTAAAAAGGGCTCATCCATTGTAGAACCTACCAGTGGGAATACAGGCATAGGTCTTGCTATGATAGGAAGACTTAAAGGATACAGGGTGATAATAGTTATGCCAGATACTATGAGTCTGGAAAGAAGAAATATGATAAAAGCTTATGGGGCAGAACTTATTTTAACTCCAGGAAAACAAGGCATGAAAGGCGCTATAGAAAAAGCTAAGGAATTAGTAGAGGAAAACCAGGACTTTTTCATGCCAAATCAATTTGGAAATGAAGCCAATCCGGAAAAACATTATGAGACTACTGGACCAGAGATTTTAAATGATGTTCCTGAAATTGATGCCTTTGTAGCAGGAGTAGGCACAGGGGGAACACTTATTGGTATAGGAAGATATCTAAAAGAAAAGAAGGAAGACGTAAAGGTATATGGGGTTGAGCCTTATAAATCTGCTGTACTAAATGGTGAAAATCCAGGTTCCCATGGCATACAAGGAATAGGTGCAGGCTTTATACCAGATCTTTATAATGAGAAGATTGTAGATCATGTCTTTAAAGTTAAAGATGAGGAAGCTATAGAGGCAGCGAGAAAAACAGCAAGGGACAATGGAATATTGGTTGGAATTTCTTCAGGAGCTAATATATTTGCTGCTTTGGAGCTGGCAAAAGTTTTAGGAAAAGGAAAAGTTATTGTTACGTTAGCTCCAGATGGAGGAGAAAAGTATTTGTCCACAGGACTTTACCATTAGAAAATAAAATCAGTGGGAGGAGATACAGTGAAAACATTAATATATGATATAAAAAACGTACTAAAAAGGGATCCAGCAGCTAGAAATTTTTTAGAAGTTCTCCTGCTATACCCAACAATACATGTTCTTATTATATATAGGATAGCCCATGTGTTTTATAAGGTAAACTTAAAATTTATAGCTAGGCTATTGTCACAGATAGGAAGATTTCTGACAGGTATAGAAATACATCCTGGTGCAACCATAGGAAAGGGATTATTTATAGATCATGGAATGGGTGTTGTAATAGGAGAAACTGCTGAAATAGGTAATGATGTCACAATGTATCATGGGTCAACTTTAGGAGGAACGGGAAAGGATACTGGAAAGAGACACCCTACTGTGAGAGATGAAGCCATAATAGGGGCAGGAGCAAAGATTTTAGGACCAATAACCATTGGAAGAGGAGCAAAGATTGGAGCGAATTCTGTAGTGCTAAAAGCTGTGCCTGATTATGCCACTGCTGTAGGGGTACCTGCTAAGAATATTTTGAAAAAACAGTGTGACATAATAGAAATAGAGGATTATAAAGGAAAGAAAAAGGTAATATATAATAATATGGTCATATAGAATTAAGAATAATAACTTTCTTTTAAGACCTATTACAAAAATAATCATATATGATATTGACGTGATATAATGGAATATATGAAGGTTTTAGGTAGGAAGGTGAGCTTAATTGAAAGAAAATAGAATTAAAAAATTAGAAATATTAGGTGAAAGTAGATTCTTGAGTTTATTCGATGCAACTTATATAAATAGAGGTGGAAAAGAAAAGCATTGGACGATTGCTTCAAGAAAAAGTTATGACAAATTAAAAGAAAAATATTTTGAATGTAAAGAAGACACTTTAGATGCAGTAGTTATAGCTGCATACCATGAGGAAAGCGGGAAGCTGGTTCTTATAAAGCAGTTTAGAATTCCTATAGACGATTACGTGTATGAACTTCCAGCAGGGCTTATAGATCCAAATGAAAATGAGGAGAGTACTATAGGCAGGGAGCTTAGAGAGGAAACAGGCTTAGAGCTTCTTGAGGTTAAGGAAGGGATGAGTCTTAAGAGAGGTTATATGTCTCCAGGGATGACGGATGAATCAGCTGCCCTTATATATTGCACATGTAAAGGCGAGATAACCAACAAATTCTTAGAAGAAGATGAAGATATACATGCTTTTATGGTATCTCCTAAAGAGGCTACAGAGCTTTTGAAAAGTGGAGGAAAGATGGATATGAAACTAGCCGTGATACTAAAGAGTTTTTCAATTCTAGGAGAGAAGATGTTTAGAGAGTAGTGGGACTTTTTTAAGTTACAGATTTGTTTTGAATTTTAGATTTGAAGCTATGAAGAATGGAAATATATGGAGATCATATATGTATGAATTTATGAGAGGGAGCCAACAATGACCTTTAAAAATGAAGTTATAAATTATGCTAAAAGCCTGGGGTTAGATGCCATAGGCTTTACATATTGCAGGAGATTTAGTGAATTAGAGGATTTCCTCAAGGATAGAAAAGAAAGAAGAATCGAAAATGAATTTGAAGATGAGGACATAGAAAAGCGTCTAAATCCTAAGCTATATATGGAAGATGGAAAAACAATAATTTCTGTTGCATTTCCATATAAGGGAGATGCTTGCCTAAAAGATGATATATACTTTTCTTCCTACACAAGAGGGCTGGATTATCATAAAGTGGTAGAGGGGTATCTTCAAAATATTTGTGATTTCATAGAAAAAACATTTCATGGAAAAACAAAAATATTTGTGGATAGCAATTCTCTTCCTGAAAGGTATATAGCATATTTAAGTGGCATAGGATTCATAGGTAGAAATGGAATGGTCATAACAGAAAAATATGGGTCCTACGTGTTCTTGGGGGAGATAATAACTGATATAGAAGCTGAGGGTATTAAGCACAAATCACAAGAAGAACTTTTAGAATTTAAAAGCTGTGGACAATGCAAAAGATGTTTATCAAATTGCCCTACTTCAGCCATAAATGAAAAGCTATGCGTTCCTAACGTATGCATGTCCTATATCACTCAAAGCAAAACAATAAAAGAGAATTTTATAAGAAAAATGGATGGTAGAATTTTCGGCTGTGACCATTGTCAAACGTGTTGTCCATACAATGACAAGGCAAAGGGATATTATCTTAAAGAGTTTGAACCTAAGAATTATATGGAAAATGTTGATGCAGAAGAAATAATCTATATGGACAATAAAACTTTTAGACAAAAGTATGGGGGGACTTCTTGTGGATGGAGAGGCAAGGCAATTCTTCAAAGAAATGCCTTGATAGCAAAAGTTCTAAAAAAACATGAATTTGATATAGATGAAAAACGCATTACATCGCCTAAGGTACGGGAATATTACGAAATATTGAAGAAATTATAACTATTATTGAAGAATTTCATGTTTGCCAATATAATATATTTATAGAGAACCTAAAATGTTTTATCTGAAGGTTAAAGATTCAGTTTATATTAGAAAGGTTGATAATCAATGAAAAAAGCTCAAATATTATCTGTTTTCCTAAAAGTTCTTTCAAAAGAAAACGGGGATAAGCTTTGCAAGAGAATAATAAAAGGATATATGGATAAGTATGCAGAGTTAGACATCCATGGTTTTGAGAACATAGAAAATCTAAAAGGACCGGTGATCTTTACTTGTAATCATTTAAGTAATTCAGATGGTCTTATTTTAAATGATGTACTAAGGAAATTTGACCCTACCTTTGTTGCAGGCGTTAAGCTTTCAGGAGACAGCGTAACAAACATAGGAATGAGGGTGACCAAAACTATAAATATAAAACCTAACAGTGCAGATAAAGATGCAATAACAAGAGTTATAAAGTCTTTAAGAGGTGGAGAAAATATAGTTATCTTCCCGGAAGGAACAAGAAGTAGAGTTGGCTCTATGATAGAAGGAAAAAAGGGAATTGTTTTAATTGCTAGAATGTCAAAGGCAACAATAATTCCAATAGGCATGAGTGGAAGTGAAAAGTTGCTTCCTATAAACAAGGAAGGCAGCATGAAGTCAGAGGAGTTTCATCATGCAAAGGTAAAAGTAAACATAGGCAAACCTGTTGTGATTCCAGAAAAGGAAAAAGACGAGGATAGACATTTATATGACGATAGAGTTCTTACACATATAATGAAGTCTATAGCAGAATTACTTCCAGAGGATTACAGAGGAGTGTACAAATAGAAAGGCAAAAATATGAACAAAAATCCAAGAGAAGAAAAAGTAAATAAGGTTTTAAATATTTTAAAAGAGTTATATCCAGATGCCAAGTGTGAACTTAATTATGGTACTCCATTTCAGCTTTTGGTAGCAACAGCGTTATCAGCACAGACTACAGATAAAAAAGTTAATGCTGTCACCGAAACTTTATTTAAGGAATACCCTGATGTAGATAGTTTTTTGACTTTAACTCAAGAAGAAATCGAAGACAGAATAAAGACAATTGGTTTATACAGAAATAAGGCTAAGAATCTTTTAAAGATGTGTCATCAGCTAAAAGAAAACTTTAATGGAGAAGTTCCGGATACTATGGAAGGTATAACTTCTCTTGCAGGAGCAGGGAGAAAGACAGCAAACGTCGTTTTATCAAATGCTTTTGGAGTTCCAGCAATTGCAGTGGATACCCATGTATTTAGAGTGTCTAATAGGATAGGACTTGCTCATGCAAAAAATGTAGATGATACAGAAAAGCAGCTTCAAAACAATATTCCAAAAGAAGAATGGTCTCTTGCCCATCATCTTATAATTTTTCATGGAAGAAGATGCTGCTATGCAAGAAAGCCAGATTGTGAAAACTGTGCTATTGCGCCATATTGTGATTACTTTGAAGGAGCAAAATAGTTTCGTGGTCTGACTTTTAACTTTTAGATAAAATATTTAATAATTTTTGAATTTTATACTTCTAAAAGTTATATTCAAGTGATATAATAATAAGTGAATTAATACTTTAGTCGAATATGAAAGTAAACCAATAAATAAAAATTAACTTTAAATAAAGGCTTGTAGGAATACGAGTCTTTATTTAGGTATATAAGTAGGATTTATTTACAATAATGATAAAAATTTATCGTGGACTTCTCTGGATTTCTATAATAGAATGGTTCAGAGATTTTTTTAATGCATTTAATACTTTTGTAACACACTAAAATTATTTCACTTTATAATATAAAGTGAAATAATTTTAAGCAATTATAAATTATGCTGTGCATTAACTATTAATTTAAGGTTTTAAGTTGAGGCAGAGGAAGGGGAAAATTATATGGAAGAAAATAGCAAAGAATCTAAGAATAGCAGTAAAAAGAAAATTACTATTATATCCGTTGGTGTAGTATTGATCGCAATTATAGTAGCCATGATATCCTATAGAATTTACGTGAAAAATAAGGTGGCAGAATGGGACAACCTTATTTATCCGCAGATCACAGTAGAGTCTACTAATATTGGTGGAATGACTAAGGATGAAGCCAAAAAAGCTTTAGAAGAGAAGTATGGTAAGGCTATTTTAGAAAAAAAATTAGAGGTTAAAGCTAACGATAAATCATATGTTTTAGAGTACTCAAAGCTTAATGCTAGATATAATATAGAAGATACTGTGGAAAAGGCTTTTGAACTTCATAGAGATAAAAGTTTAATGGACGCTTATAAGTTTATAAAGAACGGTTCAGGAGAGACTATAGAGCTTGAACTTACTACAGATAATGACTATATCAAAGAATTCATCAAAACTATAGCCGATGAAAATAATAGAGATGCTAAAAATGCAGCTATATCTATAAGTGGTGGAAAAATATCTGTTGCAGATAGCACAACTGGAAACAAGTTAGATGAAGAGGATTTAGAAAATAAGATTTTAGAAAAAATCAATGGTGAATTAGGAGAAACAGTATCCCTAGAGGCAAAAATTGATGTAGTAGACCCATCAATTAAAGGAGAAAGTCTTAGAAGAATAAATGGGAAAATGTCAACTTATTCTACCAATTTTGCATCTTCTACAAGTGGAAGAGCAGCAAATATAGAGCTTTCAACTAAAGCTATTAACGGAAAGGTTCTAATGCCAGGAGAGACTTTTAGCTACAATGAAGTTGTAGGAGAGAGAACTAGAGCCAGAGGATACCAAGATGCTGGTGTTATCGTTGGAAACAAAGTTGAAAATGGACTTGGCGGAGGAATATGCCAGACATCAAGCACATTATATCAAGCAGTTATAAGATCAGGACTAAAATCAGTAGAAAGATACAATCACTCATTAACTGTTGGATATCTTCCAAAAGGCTTTGATGCTACAGTATCTTGGGGAGGACCCGATTATAAGTTTAAAAATACTTATGACTTCCCTATATATATAGAAGGATATTGCAGCAATAGAAACTTAGTGTTTAATGTATATGGCGATACAACAGCAAGCAATAAGACTTATGACTTTACAAGTGAAGTTTATGAAACATTAACTCCAAATACACAAACTATACAAGACCCTAACTTACCAGAAGGTCAGACTGTGACAGAAAAAGCTCCTACTACAGGATATAGAGTAAAGACTTATCTTCATACTTATGAAAATGGAGCTCTTGTAAAAACAGAACAGATATCTAATGATACTTATCAAAAGGTAGATGGAGTTGTAAAAGTTGGAACTAAAAAGGTACAAGCGCCTCCAATAGCAGAACCTCCAGCACAGCAACCGGAAGAATAGTAATAAAGCATAATAAAAGATCATATAACTTAGAGAACACATTAATATGTAATAGATGTGTTCTCTTTTTTTTATGGGATTAAAATGGTAAAATTATCTTGGAGAATTTTAATGTTTCAAGGGGGGCTTAAGTTGAATCAACTAATTAAAGAAAGAGCTATTGTAGATAGAATAGTGGAAAACGTAAGTAAGGTTATAATTGGAAAAGAAAGAGAGATTTATAACATTCTAAAGGCTGTCCTAGCAGGAGGACATGTTTTGATAGATGATGTTCCTGGAGTTGGAAAGACAACTTTAGTGAAAGCATTGGCCAAATCCTTAGATTTATCTTATAAAAGAATACAATTTACACCGGATTTATTACCTTCAGATATAATAGGAATTTCTGTGTTTAATCAAAGAGAGATGACCTTTGAATTTAAAAAGGGACCGGTTTTTTCAAATATAGTATTAGCAGATGAAATAAACAGGACATCACCCAAGACGCAGGCAGCCTTATTAGAAGTCATGGAAGAAAATCAGATTTCTGATGGAAATGATACCTATAAGCTTAAATCGCCATTTATAGTTTTAGCAACAGAAAATCCAATAGAATACCAAGGAACTTTTCCTCTTCCAGAAGCTCAGCTTGATAGATTTATGATAAAAGTAAAGATTGGGTATCCATCAAAAGAAGCAGAGGAAATAATATTAAGTGTATATAGAGAGCATATGCCTCTAGAGGATATAAATGCCGTTGCCTCCATAGATGAGATTTTAATGCTTCAAAGTGAAGTAAAGAAAGTAAAGATATCAGAAGATATAACGAAATTTATAGTTGAAATAGCCAATAGTACAAGAAATTCAAAATATATAGCTTTAGGGGTCAGCACTAGAGGGGTATTAGCGCTTCAGAGAATATGCCAAGCAACAGCACTTATAAGAGGAAGAAATTATGTAGTGCCAGATGATGTGAAAGAAAATCTAATTATGGTTTTGAGTCATAGAATACTTCTAAGCCCTCTAGGAGTATCGAATAAATACAGTAGAGAAAGTATAATTGAAGCCATATCACAAAGAATAGATCCTCCAAGGGTAAAGTTTAATGATTGGAATTAAAGTTAATTTAAGAATGCTATTTTTATTAATAACCTCTTTTATATTTTATTATTTGCAGGGAGGGTACATCGCAGCTGGATTTTTCTTTAGTATACTTTCACTTTTTATATTGGCGGCTTTTGTAGATGGAATGAATTATTTCACTATAAAATTTACAGTGTATTTAGATGAAAGCATATATTTTAGCGGAGATGAGGTAGAAGTAATGCTAAATATACAAAATAAAAGCTTCTTCTCCATTCCATATATGATTATAAAAAGGCATGCTTTAGAAGAGTCTTATGATAAATATGAAGGAGAAGCTTTAAGCTTAGGTATAAACGGAGAGGAGCTTTTAGGATATAAGATTAAATTTTATCATAGAGGGGTTTATGATTTAGAGGATTTTGAAATATCCATAAGTGACTACTTTAATATATTTACTATAAGAAAAAATAAAAGAAGTCATAAGAAAGTTACAGTTTATCCAAAGCTTTATAATATAGCAAAAGAAGAGTACTTAGGTGGAATTAACCTATTAGAAACTCAAAGTAGCAGTGACACATCTATAGAGGACATGCATGATGTAAAGGAAATGAGAAAGTACGTATATGGTGATAATGTAAAGAGGATAAATTGGAAGCTTAGCGCTAAGACAGGAGAGCTTATAGTTAAAAGCTATAATTATAAATCAGGCAAGGAATGTCTCGTATTTCTTGATATGAATAAAGAAAATTATGTCCTAGATTCTAAGGGGATCATGGAGGAACGTCTTGTGGATTTTACGGAGTCTATAATAAAGGGGTTCAATGCATCAATTGATTCCTATAAGGTTTATATAAATAATTCTCCTTCATGGGAAATGGAAATAAACTCAAATAGAGATATTGAAAGAGTAAATGAGTATTTTCTTCAAAATAAAAGCTGTGGTGACTGCACTATGGCTGAGTATATGAGAAGTATCGTTGATGAAAGATTTTCAGGAAGGCAGTTTATAATTATTATTGGAAAAGTTACAAAAGAATTTATAGACTCATTGATTATAATAAAAGGAGTTTCTAAGTATCTATGTGTCTTTTATTTAGTGGCAGAGGAAGACCTTAAGAAGAAACTAAAAGAAGAACACATTGAAGCTTTCAATATAAATTTAGTAATGAAAGAAAAATAAAAGATGGAGGGGGAACTGTGAGTTTTTTTAAAAGAAACAAATTCGGAATAATTCTAACATATTTGAATTCTATTTTTATAATATCTCTTTTTAAGAAATGTTATGATATTCAGAAACTTAGCTATTTATTAGTAACGGGTCTGTTTATTATATCCCTCATCATATACTTTGTCTTTTCAGAAATTTTATGGGAGGATAAAAAAAGATTTTATGTCATAGCTACTATTTTATTCCTAGGAATATTTTTGGTATTTATATTTAGAGAAGATGTTTATAACTTTGTAACTAAGGATATAGTTTATAATATAGTTACCATAAATCAATTGGTAGCAGATAAAAGACCAACTTTCTTTAATCAATACAAATATATAATAGCATTTGTATTTCCGCCTATAATAATTTTATTTTTAAGTCTTTCTAAAAATCTAAAGCTAAATTTTATTGTGTATATAAACCTATTGTTCATGATGTTTTTTTACTATATAGGCTATGATAAACTAATAAGAGGATCTATGATACTTTTTATAGCTGCAAATATAGTTGCATTAGGTATCAATGAGCATAATATGTTTTTGAAATATACTCGGGACTCTAATGTGAGAAACAGCATAAAGGATTCTACAATAATTTTTAAAGTCATTTCATTAGCTATGGTAATAGCAATTATAATCAATATATTGCCCTTAGATAAAGAAGGCAAATACCAAGCTATCATAGAGGACAAAATGTCATCTGTGATGCGCACTAACGGAATAGGAGCCGTAGATATAGAGGGAAAGTATGATTTGAGTTATTCAGGGTACAATAATTCCTCTAAAATCTTAGGGGGAAGTGTAAATATAGATAGCAGTAGGGTATTGAAGGTAAAGGGTGATTATAGAGGGTTATATTTAAGAGGAAGCGTAAAGGACTATTATGACGGTAGTTCTTGGAAAAATACATCGAAAGAATATAGCAGAATAGATATAGAAAAGCCTTACCTTGGGGAAAATACTTCAAAAATATCTATAGAGCAACTATCTATAGAAACCAACACATTATTTACCCCTCTAAAAACCATAAACGTAGAACTGGAAGGTAGAGGTGTTTATAAAGATAGTATAGACAATAGCTTTTTGTCTAAAACAGACAAAAAAAATGTATATGAGGTAGAGTATCTAAAAGAAGGGAGTCCTATTATAATAGACAATCCTAGATTAGATAAAGATATAAAAGAAATGTATCTACAGGTGCCTGATATAGTGACGGAAAGAACCAAAGAACTCACTAGAAATATAACAAAGGATAAAAACACATCTTATGAAAAAGCTATGGCTATAAAGGATTATTTAGAAAAGAATTGTAGCTATTCAACCTCTGTTGGAAGTGTTCAGGTCAATGGAGATTTTGTAGATAATTTTTTATTTAACGATAAGAGAGGGTACTGCGTTTATTTTGCTTCTGCATTAACTGTCATGAGCAGGATAGCTGGTGTACCAGCAAGATATGTAGAAGGTTTCAAAATAGGAGAAAAAACAAGGGCTAATGAAGAACTTTATGTCACTAATGAAGATGCCCATGCATGGACAGAAATATGTATAAATGAAACAAAAGATAGATGGATTTCTATTGATGCTTCTGCAACAATAACTGAACAAACACAAGGCACCCTTCATAATGAATCGGAAAATACAGGGGACAATCAAATTAATCCTGAAAATATAAAAGACCAGGTAGAAGAAGAAACATCAAATGAAGAGTTAAATGTAGAAAAAGAAGACAGAAAAGATTTAAAAAGTTTTGTATATATATCGCTAATATCAGGACTTATAACTTATATAATATTTAGGTTTCTGAAAGCTAAGTCTGTAAAGAAAGGGTTCAGAGGTTATGTGGAGCCTTCGGATCTATATCAGTATTCTTTAAGAATACTTAGATTAACAGGGATAGAGAAGAAAAAATATATGACAGATTTAGAATTTGCATATAGTATCAAAGATAAAAAAATAAGGGAAACTATTATAAACTTAGTTCAATATTCCTATGGAGAATATTACGGAGGAGAAAAATCTTTTATAAAGGGAGAAAAAACCATAGAAGTTTTAGATGAGTATTTAAAAAAACATCTAAGCAAAACAAAGTATTATAGTAACAAATATTTTGGAAAATAACTGAAATTAGGTGAGTCAGGCTGAATGTAGATTATACTATTTATGCCTAATTTCTAATTTATTAAAAATATGATTGAATTGTATATTATTTATGAACTTTACTTCAAAACTTTACTACTCACAGGATTTAGAGTAATATATTTTATGTATCTATATGTCATTTTAAGATACATGGAGGGACTCATATGAATTTAAATATAGTTTTATATCAACCAGAAATACCACAAAATACAGGAAATATAGCAAGGACATGTGTCCTTACAAACTCAAAGCTTCATCTTATTAAGCCTCTTGGCTTTAGTTTAGATGAAAAACATTTAAAAAGAGCAGGACTAGATTATTGGAAATACCTGGATTTAGAGATTCATGAAAGTTATGAAGCTTTTAGAGAAAAATATAAAGAAGGAAACTTTTATCTATCAACTACAAAAAGAAGCAGGATATATACAGATATAGAGTTTAAAAAGGGAGATTTCATTATATTTGGAAGAGAGTCAAGCGGAGTACCAGAGTATATAAGAGAAGATATTGAAAATGGATGCATCAGAGTACCAATGATAGAATCAAGTACAAGATCTTTGAATTTATCTAATACTGTAGCATTAGTAGCATATGAAGCTTTAAGACAGCTAGATTTTCCAAATATGAAATAGAGATGGAGAGGAATTTATATTGATGGAAAAAATAAAAATTATAACAGATAGTACATCAGATTTAAGTAAAGACATCGTTGAAAAATACAATATAGAAGTGCTACCCCTTATAGTTAATTTTGGAGAAGAGAGTTATTATGATGGAGTCGACATGACTTTTGATAAATTAATAGCTAAAATAAAAGAAGGAGCGGAATTTCCAACAACATCTCAAATAAATCCTCAAAGATTTTATGATTGCTTCAAGAAATATATAGAAGAAGATTATAAAATAATATATATAAGCATAGGTTCAAAGTTTAGCGGTACATATCAATCAGCGTGTATAGCAAGAGATATGCTTAACTCAGAGGATATAGTTATAATAGATTCTGAGAATGTAACATCGGGTCTTGGAATTCTTGTTATTTATGCAGGGCAATTAATGGACCAAGGAAAGAACTTAAGAGAGATAGAAAAGGAAATTTTAGAATGTGTTCCAAAGGTAGACAATATGCTTGCATTTAACTCTTTAGAGCATTTAATAAAAGGTGGGAGATTATCTAAGACAGCAGGTTTTATAGGTAACGTTCTAAATATCAAACCAATGCTTGCTATAAGAGATGGTGAGATAGGAGTCATAGATAAGGTTAGAGGAACGAAAAAGGCTCTTAAAGCTGTAACTGACTATTTAGATGACAAAAAAATCAAACCAGGAACTCCTGTGATACTTTTAGAAGCTCCAGGTGGTGATATGAAGAATGTGGTCCGTGAAAAGCTAGAAGAGAAAAACCTTGAAATTATAGAGCAAAAGGTTGGATGTGTGGTAGGAACTCATTCTGGTCCAGATGCAGTTGGTGTTTTGTTTATAAAAGAATAAGAGAAAAATATTTTATAGAAATTGAAAGTCTTCAAATAATATTATTTGGAGACTTTTGTAAAATATATAATAGAAAAAACCTTAAAATGTAAACATTATCATAATAAGACTTGAAAAGTATGAAAAAATAGTTTTTTATAAATTTTAAGAATAAGACCTATTACAAAAACAAATAGAATTATTCGAAAATTTTATGGTAAAAGCCGTGAACCTAGTATATAATGAAGATGTAGAAAATAAATAGCTGTGAATGAAATTCTCGGGAGATGATTCTGAAAAAGAATAGCCGAAGGAATAAGTAATGTATTCCCATACATTATGAAGCTCTCAGGCAAAAGTATCGAGAATGGACACAACTCTGGAAAGCGACTTTCGCACCGAAGGAGCAAATCTCTCAGGTAACAAGACAGAGCTAAAGGGAACTTTGGTTTGCTGTCTTTTTTGTTTGAAAAAAATGTGAAAAAAGTAATTATAATTACTACGAAAGGAATCAAAAGCATATGATAGAACCATGTATAATACTTACTAACAATCCATTAAGCAAAAAGACCTTCGAAGATAAATTTGAGGTTCAGTATAAAGAAACAGAAGTTTTAGATATTATGTGCATGGTAAGAAATCGAATACATGAAGGCCATAGACTATTGACACATCCTCTTATGAGCAGTGTAAAACCTAATGAAACTCCATATAGGACAATCGTTATTTCTAAGGAAAAAGGAAAATTAGATTTTGACTCTCTTACTATTATAGAGGACTCAATAAACACAACTAAAAAGTTTTTAAATATGGCTAAAACACCACAATGGACACAATCCATACTAGAAGACTTTGAACTAATAGATATGGATTTAATAAAAAATGCTCTTAATCTTTAAAGAGCATTTATAAAAAAGAATTTACGTAAGTAGGAGGATTAGTATGTCAAAGATTTACGATACCATCATCATTGGTGGAGGACCAGCAGGTTTATCTGCAGCATTATATGCAGGAAGATCAAAAATGTCAACACTTGTAATTGAAAGAGGAAAATTTGGCGGACAAGCAGCTACTACTGATGAACTTGAAAATTATCCAGGATCTATCTTAGAGTGTACAGGACCTACTCTTATTGAGAGAATGAGAAGCCAAGCAGAAAGCTTTGGAACAGAATTTGTAAAAGACGAAATAGTAGACATAGATTTAGAAGGAAAGACAAAAACTTTAAAAGGAAGAAAAGAAGAATATCAAGGTAAAACTGTAATAGTAGCTACAGGAGCTCAACCAAGACTTGGTGGCTTTAAAAATGAAATAGAGCTAAGAGGAAAGGGAGTTTCTTACTGTGCAACTTGTGATGCAGACTTCTTTACAGAGCTTGATGTTGCGGTTATAGGTGGGGGAGACTCAGCTATAACAGAAGCTATATACTTAACAAAATTTGCTGACAGTGTAACTATAATCCATAGAAGAGATCAATTTAGAGCAGCAAAATCTTTAGTAGAAAAGGCACAAAATAATCCAAAAATTAAATTCATATTAGACAGCGTAGTTACAGAAGCTAAGGGTGATGAAATTCTAGAAGGATTAGTTGTAAAGAATGTTAAAACTGGAGAATTATCTGATGTAAAGGTTGATGGATGCTTCGTATTCGTTGGATTCTTACCAATATCTGAATTATTCAAGGGTAAGCTTAACATGAATGAAAGAGGAGACGTAATCACTGATGAAGAGATGAATACTGGAATACCAGGAGTATTTGCAGCAGGAGATATCAGACAAAAGTCTCTAAGACAAGTTATTACTGCAGCAGCAGATGGTGCTATAGCAGCAACAAATGCTGAAAAGTATGTAGAAGAAAATTTCTAAAATTAAATTTGTATTAAATGGATGGCTGGATTAAAGCCAGCTATCCTATAATAAATAAAAATATAGGAGTGATCAGAATGATAGAATTAAATAAGGACAACTTTGAGGCAGAAGTGCTACAAAGCGAAAAACCTGTATTTGTTGATTTCTGGGGAGACAAATGTGAAATTTGTAAGGAATTAATGCCAGGAGTACATGGGTTAGAAGAAAAATATGCTGACAAGATCAAGTTTGCATCTTTAAATATCGGATCAGCAAGAAGACTTGCTATAGCTCAAAAAGTTTTAGGATTACCAACAATGATAATCTATAACGGTGGAGAAAAAGCTCAAAGCATAACTCCAGACAAGATAGCAACTCTTGACGATGTAGAAAACTTTATAAAAACATATTACGAAACATTATAATTATTAAGAAGGTTATAACTAGAATTGTCTCAATATGGAGATAATTCTAGTTAATAATAAAAGAACTTTCAAATTATTTGGGAGGTGAAGGCTTTGCGTCTAGAATTAGGCAATATATTTATTAAAGACATGCAATTTGGAAATGACACAAAGGTAGAAAATGGAACTCTTTACATCAATAAAGAGGAATTATTACAAGCTGTTTCTGGTGATGAAAGAATAAAGTCTATCGACTTTGATATCGTAAGACCAGGAGAGGAAGTAAGAATTATACCAGTAAAAGACGTAGTAGAACCTAGAGTAAAGGTTGAAGGAAAGGGTGGAATATTCCCTGGCTTCATCAGCAAGGTTGATACTGTTGGATCAGGAAGAACTCACGTTTTAAAGGGAGCAGCAGTAGTTACTACAGGTAAGGTTGTTGGTTTCCAAGAAGGAATTATCGACATGTGTGGAGAGGGAGCAAAATATACCCCATTCTCAAAGACTAACAATTTAGTAGCAGTAGTTGAGCCAAAAGATGGCGTTCATCAACATGAGCATGAAGAAGCTTTAAGAATGATAGGTTTTAAAGCTGCAACATACTTAGGCGAAGCAGGAAGAAATGTTGAACCAGATGAAATAAAGACTTATGAAACTTTACCAATACTTGAGCAAGTTAAACAGTATCCAGAACTTCCAAAGGTAGTTTATGTGTACATGCTTCAAACTCAAGGATTATTACATGACACATATGTATATGGAGTAGATGCTAAGAAGATAATACCTACTTTCATTTATCCAACAGAAGTGTTTGATGGAGCAATAGTTTCAGGAAACTGTGTATCCGCATGTGATAAGAACCCAAGTTATGTTCATATGAATCAACCAGTAATAACTGATTTATATGACAGACATGGAAAAGACTTTAACTTCTTAGGCTGCATAATAACAAACGAAAATGTTTACCTTGCAGACAAGGAAAGAAGTTCAAATATGACTGCTAAACTAGTTGAATACCTAGGAGCAGATGCAGTTATAATTTCCGAAGAAGGATTCGGAAATCCAGATGCAGACTTAGTTATGAACTGCAACAAGATAACTGACAAGGGAATCAAGACAGTTCTTATAACTGATGAATATGCAGGACAAGATGGATGCTCACAATCATTAGCAGACTCAACTCCAAAGGCTGATGCTGTTGTAACAGGTGGAAATGCTAATGAAGTTATAACATTACCTCCAATGAAGAAGGTAATAGGACATCCAGAAGCAGCTAATATAATAGCTGGAGGATACGTTGGAAGTTTAAGAGAAGACGGATCTATAAATGCAGAAATTCAAGTTATAACAGGTGCAACTTCAGAAGTTGGATTTAACTACTTATCTGCAAAGGGACTTTAAGATTTAATATTAAAATTAGTAATGATATATAGAAGGAGATGAAGAAAATGTTACAAGGAAAGAAAGTTATCGCTATAGGTGATAGAGATGGAATACCAGGACCAGCTATTGAAGCTTGTGTTAAGAGTGCTGGAGCTGATGTAATATTTGCTTCTACAGAATGTTTCGTCTGAACAGCTGCGGGAGCTATGGATCTGGAGATCCAACAAAGAGTTAAGGACCTTACTGACAAGTATGGTGCTGAAAATGTAGTGGTTGTTTTAGGAGGAGCAGAAGCTGAAGCTTCAGGATTATCTGCAGAAACAGTAGTTCTTGGAGACCCAACTTATGCAGGACCTTTAGCAGGTGTGGCTTTAAATCTAGATGTATATCATGTAGTTGAGCCAGAAATAAAAGATGAATGTGAAGAAGCTGTTTATGATGAGCAATGCGGAATGATGGAAATGGTTCTAGACGTTGACGCTATCATAGCAGAAGTTAAAGCTATAAGAGATCAAAGAAATTAATAAAATTTGAACTCCAGAAAGGGGGAAATATCCTTGATTAGAGTAGTGCATTATATAAATCAATTTTATGCTGGAATCGGTGGAGAAGAAAAAGCTGATATAAAGCCAGAAGTTAGAGAAGGCGTTGCAGGACCAGGAATGGGCCTAAATGGATTACTAAAAAAGGAAGGTATTGAAATAGTTGCTACAGTTGTATGTGGAGACTCATATTTCAATGAAAACATAGATGAAGCTAAGGCTGAAATTATAGAAATGGTTAAGTCTTATAATCCAGACTTATTTATAGCAGGACCTGCATTCAATGCTGGTAGATACGGTGTTGCTTGTGGAGACATAGCTGCAGAAGTACAAGAGAAGTTAAACATTCCTGTATTAACAGCTATGTACCCAGAAAACCCAGGTGCTGATATGTATAAGAAAGCTGTTTATATAGTTGAAACTAAAAACAGTGCAGTAGGTATGAGAGAAGCTCTTCCTAAGATAGCAAGTCTTGCTATAAAGCTTGCTAAGGGAGAAGAAATCCTTTCACCAGCTGAAGAAGGATATATAGAAAGAGGAATAAGAAAGAACTACTTTGCAACTGAAAGAGGTTCTAAGAGAGCAGTTGATATGCTAGCTAAGAAACTTAAGGGCGAAGAATTCGTTACTGAGTTTAAGATGCCAGTATTCGATAGAGTTGATCCTCAACCAGCAGTTAAGGATATAACAAAGGCTAAGGTAGCTTTAGTTACATCTGGTGGAATAGTTCCAAAGGGAAATCCAGATCATATAGAATCCTCAAATGCATCAAAGTATGGCGAATATTGTATCGAAGGAGTTGTTGATTTAACAGAAGAAGGTTATGAAACAGCTCACGGTGGATACGATCCAACTTATGCAAATGACGACTCAGACAGAGTATTACCTGTTGACGTTTTAAGGCAAATGGAGAAAGAAGGAAAGATAGGCTCATTACACAACAAGTTCTATACTACAGTTGGTAATGGAACAGCAGTTGCTTCAGCTAAGAAGTTTGGAGCAGAAATAGCTCAAAAGCTAGTTGCTGATGGTGTACAAGCAGTTGTCTTAACTTCTACATGAGGAACTTGTACTCGTTGCGGTGCAACGTTAGTTAAGGAAATAGAAAGAGTTCTACCAGTAGTTCATATGTGTACAGTAGTTCCAATATCATTAACAGTTGGAGCGAACAGAATAGTACCAACAATAGCTATTCCTCACCCACTTGGAAACCCAGCATTAAGCCATGAGGATGAGTATGAATTAAGATACAAATTAGTTGAAAAAGCTTTAAGAGCTCTTGAAACTGAAGTAGATACTCAAACTGTATTTGAAGACAAGTAATATATTTATAAGGGGACAAGACTTGTCCCCTTATGTTCTAATAAAGGTATTAAGTATAGTAGACAAAAGTGAAAAGTTAATTATCATCTGTTGACTTTTATCTATTTGAAATTTAAGGAGGTATAACAATGGATTTTCCAGTAATTAAAAAGGCAAGTTATATTTTAGTTAATACACCAGATATGGTTCTACATGATGGAACAACTCAAACTGTAGAATTAGAAGCAAACAAGGACTCAGAATACTTAAAGGAGCTACCAAAACATATAAGAAGTTTTGAAGATGTTGTTGCTTACGCTCCAAACCAAACATATATAGGAAACATGACTCCAGAAGAGTTAAACTTAAGAAAGAGACCTTGGCACAATGAAAATGTTGAAGGTGCAAATAGATTTGGTAAGTTTGGTGAAATAATGCCACAAAAAGAATTCTATGGCGTTATGAAACTTGCAGATACTTTCGACTTAGTACTTTTAGAAAAAGCTTTTACAGAAAGCGTTAAAGAAGAATTAGCTAATCACCCAATATTAAAGGATAAAGTTCAAGATATAAAAGAAGGCATAGAAAAGTCAGAAATTCAAAATCTAGTAGATAATCATATAGCTGTAGGTTTATATCAAAATGATGAGCTTATAGGATGTGTAAAGAGAGCTCATGAATATGACAAGAATCTTTCTGCTCACGTACTTTTAGAAAACTTAGCAACAAAGGCATCAGGAGTAGTTGCTCTTATGAATTTATTCAAAGACAATGATGTAAATCCAGATGATGTTGAATATATAATTGAATGTTCAGAAGAAGCTATAGGAGATATGAACCAAAGAGGCGGCGGAAACTTAGCTAAATCTGTTGGTGAAGTAGTAGGACTTAAGAACGCTTCAGGAATAGATATGAGAGGATTCTGTGCAGGACCATCTCACTCATTAATAAATGCAGCTGCTCTTGTAAAATCAGGAATTTACAAGAATGTAGTAGTAGTAGCAGGTGGATGTACTGCAAAGCTTGGAATGAATGGTAAGAGTCACGTAGAAAAGAACCTTCCAGCTTTAGAAGACTGCTTAGGAGGATTCGCTGTACTTATAAGTGAAAATGATGGAGTAAATCCAGTAATAAGAACTGACATAGTAGGAAGACATACTATAGGACACGGTGCTTCACCACAAGCTGTATTAGAAGCATTAGTTCTTGAGCCACTTGAAAGAACAGGACTTAAGATTACAGATATAAACAAGTTTGCTCCAGAAATGCAAACTCCAGATATAACTGAACCAGCAGGAGCTGGAGACGTTCCAACTCAAAACTACAAGATGATTGGAGCTCTAGCAGTTAAGAAGGGACAACTAGAAAGAAAAGAATTATTGAATTTTGTTAAAGATCATGGATATCCAGGATTTGCACCAACTCAAGGACATATACCTTCAGGAGTTCCAGTAATAGGACATGGAAGAGATAGCATCCTAAATGGTGAAATGGATAACTTTATGATAATAGGAAAAGGAAGCTTATTCCTAGGAAGAATGACAAACTTATTTGATGGAGTTTCTATAGTTGTAGAAAAGAACAGCGGAGACATGGGAAGCGATGCTGGAGTTTCTAAAGAAGAAGTAAAGTCAATGGTTGCAGATGCCATGAAAGATTTTGCGGCTTACTTAATGAACAATTAAGGAGCGTGATTATAAATGGAACAAAATAATAAAGTAAAAGATATGATATCAGAAGTATTTAATGAGATAGCAGATGGAATAAAATCTGGTTCCTTTAAATCAAAGGTTAAAATAGGGCTTACAACATTAGGATCCGAGCACGGAGTGTGTGAAATGGTCCACGCCGCAGAAATGGCAAAAGAAAAGTATGGAGATTTTGATATAGTTTTGATAGGTTCAAAGGTTGAATCCGAATTAGAACAAGTTGTAGTTGAAACTCCAGAAGAAGGACATAAAAAAATGGTTGAGCTTTTAGAAAGCGGATACCTAAATGGATGTGTAACTCAACACTTCGACTTTCCAATAGGAGTTTCCACAGTAGGAAAAGTAGCTACACCAGGAAAAGGAAAAGATATGATTCTTGCAACAACTACAGGAACAACTTCTACTAACAGAGTAGAAGGAATGACTATAAATGCAATTTCTGGTATAGCAACAGCAAAAGCTATGGGAATAAAGAATCCGAAAATAGGAATATTAAATATAGAAGGTGCAAGAAAAGTAGAAAAAATCTTAACAGAACTTAAAGAAGGCGGATATGAAATAGAATTCGGTGATTCTCTAAGAGCTGATGGTGGAGTTGTAATGAGAGGAAATGACCTTCTTGCAGGAACACCAGATGTTATGATTTGTGATTCTCTTACAGGAAATCTTCTTGTAAAAGTATTTGCATCTTTCACAACAGGTGGAAATTATGAAACTACTGGAGCAGGCTATGGTCCTGGAATAGGAGAAAATTACGATAAGCTTGTAAATATAGTTTCAAGAGCTTCAGGAGCTCCACTTATATGTGAAGCACTTAGATATTGTGCTAAATGTGCAGAAAATAATGTCTTAACTATTGCAAAAAATGAATTTGAAAAAGCTAACAAAGCAGGATTAAAAGATATAATAGCTAAGAATACTAAGGAGAAAAAGAAAGAGGATGGCGACGAAGATGTAAAGATGCCTCCTAAAAAAGTAGTAACTTACGCTATAGCAGGAATCGATATACTAGAACTTGATGATGCATGCAAAGCTTTATGGAAAGCTGGCATATATTCAGAAAGTGGAATGGGATGTACCGGACCAATCGTTCTAGTAGCAGAAGACGAAAATGATGCTGCAATGGAAGTGCTAAAAAAAGCTGGATATAAGTAAGATTTTGATCGACTTTAAGGTTCTAAAAGGACTTTAAAGTCGATTAAATATATAAAAAAATAATATAATTTGGAATAAACTTTTTTTTAATTTTGTAAAAAGACTATTCACAATTTAGGGGTTTATTGATATAATCAAATTGTTATTTATAGTAAGTTATCTAAAAAAGCGCAAGAAAATTTATAATTTTTATAAATTTAGCTAAAAGGTATTTGTTTAGAAGAGAACTTTATTTATAAATTGGAATTTTTTTTTGTGATTCCAAGAAAACGATGTACATGATTATTGGAAAATAAGTTAGTAGTAGTGCTATTTTTCAATGATTATATAATAAACTTTTATTTTAAGTATTTAAAATTTTTAGGAGGTAGTCTTATGAAAAGAAAAAGACTTGTGGCAGCCATAGCTGCATTTTCTGTTGTTGCAACTTTATTTGCAGGTTGCGGATCAGATGCTAGCAGTGATGCAGAAAAAAAAGATGATGGCAAAGCTAAATTAAAAGTAGGTTTAGTTACAGACCAGGGAGGAGTTCACGACGGTTCTTTCAACGAGAGCGCTAATAGAGGTATAGGCGAAGCAGTTACTGAATTAGGAATTGAACAAATACCTTCAATAGAATCTAAGCAACAAGATGCTTACCTTCCAAATCTTCAAACAATGTCAGTAGCAGCAGACTTAACAGTTGGAGCTGGATTCATGATGCAAAAATCAATGGAAGATATAGCTGGACAAAAAGCTGACAAGAAATTCTTAATGATCGATGCTGAAATCAAGAAAGACAACGTATTATCAGTATTATTTAAAGAGCATGAAGGATCATTCCTTGCTGGTGTTTTAGCTGGTAAGCTTACAAAGACTAATAAAGTAGGATTTGTTGGTGGAATAGATGGAGATGTTATCCAAAGATTTGAAGCTGGATTTGCAGCTGGTGTTGCATCAGTTAACCCAGAAGCAGGAAAGCTTTTAATGCCTAAGGATGAAAAGAATCCAGGACAAATGGTTAAGTATGTAGCATCTTTTGATGATGCAGGAAAAGGATATGAAGCAGCTAAGATGTTAATTAACGATGGTTGTGACATAGTTTACCATGCAGCTGGTGGTGCTGGACTAGGAGTATTTAAGGCTGTTAAGGAACTTACAACAACTGACGCTCCAAAGTATGCTATAGGTGTTGACTCAGACCAAGCTAAAACTGAAGGTGGAAAGCCTTTTGCAGACATAATCCTATTCTCTATGGAGAAAAAGGTTGATGTAGCTGTTAAGAGAGTTATTAAAGAACTTCAAGATGGCAAGTTCAATGGCGGAAAGACAGAAACTTTAGGACTTAAAGAAGAAGCTGTTGGAATATCTCCAACTCGTTTAGCAGTGGTTACTGATGACTTAATGAAACTTTCACAAAATGCAGAACAACAAATTAAAGATGGAAAGATAGTAGTTCCTGCAACTCGTGCAGAGTTAGTAAACTACAAGGCTCCAGAAGTAAAGTAAAAGCATTTAAAATAGGCTAGATGAGTTTCATCTAGCCTTATTTAACCTATAGGAGGAGAAAATCTATGGAAAAAGTTGTTGAGATGAGAGGTATAACAAAGATTTTCCCAGGAGTTGTTGCAAATGACAATGTGAATTTTGATTTAGAAAAGGGAGAAATTCATGTGCTCCTTGGTGAGAATGGAGCAGGTAAGACAACACTTATGAACGTGCTATATGGTCTTTACCAACAGGAAAGCGGAGAAATTTATATAAATGGAAAGCTTGCCAATATGAAAAGCCCTAAAGAAGCAATAGCTCTAGGGGTAGGTATGGTACACCAGCACTTCATGCTTGTGCATAATTTTACGGTAGCTCAAAATATGATTCTAGGAAACGAACCGAAAAAAGGTTTAAATATAGATATGAAGAAAGCTATAAAAGATACAGAACAGTTATCTAAAAAGTATGGCTTCAATATAAATCCAAAAGATGTAATTGAAAATATGACAGTTGGACAACAACAAAAAGTTGAGATATTAAAGGCATTATACAGAGGAGCGGAAATATTAATATTAGATGAACCTACTGCAGTTTTAACTCCTCAAGAGATAATAGAGCTTGGTGATATATTAAGAAACTTAGTAAAAGAAGGAAAGTCAATAATACTTATAACTCATAAGCTTAAAGAAGTTATGAGTATGAGTGATAGGGTAACTATAGTAAGACGTGGAAAAGTTATTGAAACAATAAAAACTAAGGAAACTAACATAGATGCACTTGCTGAAGCTATGGTAGGAAGAAAAGTAAACTTAGTTGTAGATAAAGCAGACATCAAGGTGGGAGAACCTGTCCTTAAGATAAAAGACTTGCATGTTTTAGATAATCGTAAGATACCAGCTGTAAAAGGCATTAATCTTGAGGTTAGAAGAGGAGAAATTCTTGCTATAGCGGGGGTTGACGGAAATGGTCAAAGTGAGCTTATAGAAGGAATTGCTGGACTTAGGAAGCCTGAGAAGGGATCAATAGTTCTTAATGGATGTGAAATTGCTGGAAAATCACCAAGAGAGGCTATAGAAGCTGGACTTGGTCATATAGCAGAAGACCGTCACAAGAGAGGACTTATATTAGGATTCTCACTTCTAGAAAATTCTATATTAGGACTTCATTATAAAAAGCCATTCTCAAAGGGAATAATGCTAGATTACGGTGCTATAAGAGAACATGCTAAAAAACTAATAAAAGATTATGACGTAAGAACTCCAAATGAGGATGTAAACGCAGTTGCATTGTCAGGTGGAAATCAGCAAAAGATGGTTATAGCAAGAGAAGTTGAAAAGAATCCAGAACTTTTAATTGCTGCTCAGCCAACAAGAGGACTTGACGTTGGGGCTATAGAGTATATCCATAAGAGACTTGTAGATGAAAGAAACAACGGAAGAGCTGTGCTTCTTGTTTCGCTAGAGCTTGATGAAGTTTTAGCTTTAGCTGATAGAATAGCAGTAATTTATGATGGAAAAATAGTAGATGTACTAGATAGAAAAGAAGCTACCGAACAAAAGCTTGGTATACTTATGGCTGGAGGAAGCTTGAAAAAGGAAGACCAAGGAGGTAATGAAAATGCTTAAAATGAAAGATGGAAAATCCTCAGAAGTATTTGGAAAATTCATGGTATCCTTGGTTTCCATATTACTTGGATTATTTATATCCATATTTTTTGTTATGTGGGGAAAAAATTTAGGTTTCTTTAAAGCAGCAGGAGTTTTATTCTCTTCTATATGGAAGGGAAGCTTTGGAAGTCCAGCTCAATTTGCAGAAGCACTAGTATTTACAACACCACTTATATTTACAGGACTTGCTCATGCAGTAGCCTTTAAAACTGGCTTGTTCAACATAGGTGTTGAAGGTCAATTTATAATAGGTATGCTTGTTGCATCTATAATAGGACTTATACCTGGAATACCAAAACCACTTCATATATTAATCATAGCTTTAGGCGGTATGATTGGTGGAGGTATCTGGGCTGGAATACCAGGATATTTAAAGGCTAAGCTTGGAACAAATGAAGTTGTTAATACAATAATGATGAACTTTATAGCTATGTATTTATCAAATTACTTCACTATGGGAGTATTTCATAAAGAAGGTAGTGCAAGTACAGAAGCAATTCAAAGCAGTGCTGAGCTTACAAGATTTTTAGGACCACAATATAGATTGAATACTGCAATTTTTATAGCGTTAATATTTGTTGTTTTAGTTTATATACTTCTTTGGAAGACAAATATAGGATATGAACTTAGAGCAGTTGGAACCAACCCTAGTGCAGCAGAATATGGCGGAATAAGCATTAAAAAGAATATAATACTTGCAATGGTTATATCAGGTGCAATTGCAGGACTTGGTGGAGCTCTTCACGTAGCTGGAGTACAGCATATGTCAATGCAGTTATTTGGATTTACTAACCTAGGAATGGATGGTATCGCTGTAGCCCTTGTTGCTAGCAGTAACCCATTTGGTGTAATATTATCAGCTTTATTATTTGGTTCATTAAACCTAAGTTCAGGTACAATGATGCTAAATGGAATACCAAAGCAGATATCCTACATCATCCAAGGTATGGTTATACTTTTCATAGCAGGACAATATGTGTTTAAGCTAGTAGGAGAGAAGAAAAAGAAGAAGGGGGCAGTTGTAAATGGATAGCTCATTATATGTAACTATAATAGGGATTATTGCGGCCACTCTTAGATATTCCACTCCTCTTATATTTGGAGCGTTAGGCGGAATTTTCTCTGAAAAATCAGGAGTTGTAAATATAGCATTAGAAGGTATCATGGTAGCAGGAGCTTTCTTTGCAGTTTTAGGCTCTTATATTACAGGAAATCCATGGATGGGATTGGTGTTTGCAGCAGTTGGTGGTATGATATTTGCAGCTATACATGCTTATTTGAGTATACATCTTCAAGCTGAGCAGGTTGTATCTGGTACTGGAATCAACGTATTTGCACCAGCAATCATTGGATATATACTATTTAAAGTTTTTGGAAATCCATCACAATCAAGTGCAGTAGCTACTCTTCCATATCCAAGAGAATTTTTCTCGAAGATACCTGTTATAGGACCTATAATAGGGGACTTAAACTGGTTTGTATGGATAGCAATAGCTCTTGTAATAGTAGCTTCTTATGTGTTGAATAAGACAGCTTTTGGACTTAGAATAAAAGCTGTTGGAGAACATCCAAAGGCAGCAGATACACTAGGCATTAATGTATACAAAATCCGTTATATATCAGTATTACTTTCGGGAGTATTAGCTGGTATAGGAGGAGCTTCCCTATCTATCGGAGTATTAAACTACTTCAGAGAAGGTATGATAAGTGGTAGAGGATTTATAGCATTAGCTGCTATGATATTCGGTAACTGGAAGCCAAAGAATGCGCTATTTGCATGTCTACTATTTGGATTTGCAGAAAGTCTTCAGCTTGCAGCTCAAAGCTTTGGTTGGAGCATACCACAAGAATTTTATGCAGCATTCCCATATCTACTAACTATGTTAGTTTTGGCAGGCTTTGTTGGTAAAACTCAAGCTCCTGAGGCTGATGGTGTGCCTTATAGAAAAGGTGAGAGATAATAAGTTCAATTTTAATAAGAAAGCCCTTCGGGGCTTTTTTATTTTGCTGTCCTATAGATAACAATGGCTAAAAGAAAGTAAATCTAAAAAAATAATTGGAAACCTATGGAGTGAGTGATAAAATTTAGATAGGACTACAATTAAAAAATATGTTCACAATATGAAAGTTGCTGAAATGATATAAAGATAAGGTATATGAAAAAGAAGGGAAAGAGTATGAGAAAAAGTGGTGTATTAATGCATATATCCTCCCTTCCCTCAAAGTATGGTATAGGTACTTTGGGAGAAGAAGCGTATAACTTTGTAGACTTTTTAAAAGAGTCAGGGCAAGGGTTTTGGCAGATACTACCTATAGGACCCACCAGCTTTGGAGACTCTCCATATCAATCGCCATCAACCTATGCAGGTAATCCTTATTTTATAGACTTTGATCTGTTAAGACATGATGGCTTATTAGAGGAAAGTGACTACAAGGATTATTATTGGGGAGAGGACTGCACAAAAGTTGATTTTAATGCTTTATTTCAAAATAAATACAAGGTATTAAGAAAAGCCTATAAAAATGGCTTTTCAAGAGACAAGAATAATGTTGATAGCTTTAAGCAGGAGAATGAATATTGGGTTTTGGATTATGGTCTTTTCATGGCAATAAAAGAGTACTTTGGATTAAAGTCTTTTCTTCAATGGGATATGGCAATAAGAAGGGGAGAAAAACAAGAAATAGAAAAGTATAGAAAACTTTTAGAGGATGACATAAACTTTCATATTTATGTTCAGTATTTATTTTTTAAACAATGGAGAGCTTTAAAGGAATATGCCAATGGAAATGATATAGAAATCATAGGAGATATACCTATATATGTAGCAGAAGATAGCGTAGATTTATGGTGTAATAAAGATATTTTTTATGTGGATGACGATTTTAATCCTATAGAAGTAGCAGGATGTCCTCCAGATGCATTTTCAGAGGATGGACAGCTTTGGGGGAATCCGTTATATAACTGGGAAGAACTAAAAGAACAAAACTTTAAATGGTGGGTTAATAGGATTAGATATGCAGCTTCAATTTATGATGTGGTTAGGATTGATCATTTTAGAGGATTCTCCTCTTATTATGGAATTCCAAAAGGAGAAAACACAGCAAAGAATGGAAGGTGGAGAAAAGGGTTTGGAGAAGAGCTTTTTCAAAGGGTAAAGGAAGAAATTCCAAATGTGAGGATAATAGCCGAAGATTTAGGTATTTTATCTCAGGATGTTTATGAATTAATGGACAAGGTAGGATTTCCAGGAATGAAGGTGTTGCTCTTTGCATTTAACAGTGATGGGACATCCTCTTATCTGCCTTATAAAATTGAAGCAAATTCCGTAGCTTATATAGGAACTCATGACAACGACACTTATATGGGATGGATAGATAAAGCGGATAAAAAAGATTTAGATTTTGCTACAAAATATATGAATTTGACAAAAGATGAAGGCTATAACTGGGGTGTAATAAGAACACTTTTAGAAACTAAGGCAGAAATAGCTATGATTCAAATGCAGGATATTTTAGGGTTAGGAAATGAAGCTAGGATGAATCAGCCATCTACTCTTGGAACTAATTGGCTTTGGAGATTGAAAAAAGATGACATTACAAAAGAACTTTCTAATAGACTATATGAGGTTACAAAGATTTTCGGAAGAGTATAAAGATAAAGGTGAGAGGTTGAGTTTTAAAAGTAATCATATTATGCATAAAAACAAATTTTTGGAATAAACCATAAAAAAGTGGGGTGGCTTAAAGTGCAATATGTCATTTTAAACTATCCTATTTTATTTTTATAGATATAATTTTGTATAGTTGATATAATGGAACTAGAAATGAGATAATTAGTTCAGAGGGTGTGGCTATAATGAGGATGGATTTTAATCTTAATGTTACTCAAGAGCAAAAGTTAATAATGACTCAGCAGATGCAGCTGTCAGTGAAAATTCTTCAAATGTCAGGTGTAGAGCTTCAAGAATATATCGATAAAGAAATTCAAGAAAATCCTGTTCTAGATGAAAAATATGAGGATAATGCAGAAAAGGAAAACAAGGATAATATTGACTATAAAGAGCTTGTAAAGTTTTTAGAGTTTGATAATTATGGATCTCAGAGTTATGAACACTATGACAATAATGATGAGGTATCACCTTTTCAGTTTATAAGCAACCAAAAGAGTTTTGGAGAGTTTTTAGAGGATCAGATATTAGAGCTTAATAAAGATGAATATACTAAAACACTATGCAGATACATAATAAATAGTTTAGATGAAAAAGGCTATTTAGCAGTTCCTCTTAAAGATTTAGCTGAGGAGCTTCATATTTCAGAAGATGAGATAGAGGATGCCCTTTATATAGTGCAATCTCTTGAGCCTTATGGAGTAGGGGCTAGAGACTTAAAGGAATGTCTGAAAATTCAGCTTAAATGTAAAGGTATTTTTGATGAGAATCTTCTTGAGATAATAGATTGTCATTTAGAGGATATAGCTGAAAATAGATATGTAAATATAGCGAAGAGCTTAAAAATCACTGGAAAAGAAGCTCAAGATTATGGAGATGCCATAAAAAAATTAGAACCAAAACCAAGCAGAGGCTTTTATAATGGAGAAGAAACTAAATATATAGCGCCAGACGCGTATATAAGAAATATTGATGGAGAATACTTTATAATAATGAATGATTCCTTAGCTCCAAAGCTTTCCGTAAACGGTATATATAAAGAGATACTAAATATGGATAAGGATAAAGACGCTGTAAAATACGTAAAGGATAAGATGAACAGTGCTATGTTCCTTATGAAAAGTGTAGAAAGCAGAAAGAGCACCGTATATAGAGTACTTGAAAAGATTATCGAAAAGCAAAAAGACTTTTTAGATTATGGTGAGGAGCATCTTCATCCTATGACATTAAAGGAAATTGCAGAGGCTTTGTCTTTGCATGAGTCAACCATAAGTAGAGCTATAAGGGACAAATATGTGTACACGCCAAAAGGAATAATAAAAATTAAAAAGTTTTTCACCCAAGGAATAGTTACAAATAGCTTCTCCGAAGATATTTCTACAGTGAATATAAAGAATGCTATAAAGAAACTTATAGATGAAGAAGACAAGAAAAAACCTATTTCTGATCAAAATATATGCGATAAGCTTAATGCAATGGACATGAATATATCTAGAAGAACTGTAGCAAAGTATAGAGAAGAGCTTGGAATAAAGTCATCAAGCAAGAGAAAAAGGCTTTAAAATCAAGGGGTGATAAGTCACCCTTTTTTTGTGCAAACAAATTACCACTAGTATAAGGCAAAGAATTTAAAATAAAATTCACAAAAAAAAATCAAGTTTTTCTAAAAGTCTATTTAAAAATTATATGATATGTACTATAATAATAGATGTGGGACAAAAGTAAATATGCTGGGACATTAATCGACCAAAGGGGTGTTTGGCTTGAAAGAAATTTTAAAACTTCAACAAAAGATTGTTCCAGAACTCATAGAAGTTCTAGAAAAGAGATACACTATACTTAGAACTATATATTATAACGGACCAATAGGAAGAAGAGTTCTAGCAACTGAACTTGACATCGGGGAAAGAACTGTAAGGACAGAAATAAATTTTTTAAAGTCCCAAAATCTGATTAACATAAGCACTCCAGGGATGACAGTAACCGAAGAAGGTGAAGAGGTGCTAGAAAAGCTTAAAACTTTTATCTATGAATTAAAAGGCTTAAGTGATTTAGAAGAAGTCCTTAGAAAAGTACTTGGAGCTGAGAAAGTGATAATAGTTCCAGGAGATGTAGATGAAGACGAGTCCGTAATGAAAGATCTAGGTAAGGCAGCAGCTGCATATGTTAGATCAATAATTACAGATGACAGCATCATAACACTTACAGGGGGAACAACTATGAAAGAAGTAGTTGATAACTTTCCACCCACAACTGGTTATGAGAACATCTTGATTTTGCCAGCAAGAGGTGGCATGGGAAGAAATGTAGAAACCCAAGCAAATACTCTAGCAGCGAATTTATCAAAGAGACTAAATGGAAATTACAAAATGCTTCATATACCAGACAGTTTAAGTGATACTGCCATGAGTGCAATGATGAATGAAGAATACATAAGTGACATAGTTGCAAGCATAAAAAATGCTGACATACTTCTTTATGGTATAGGGAAAGCTGAATCTATGTGCAGAAAAAGAGGTATGAGTGAAGAGAAAACTAAAGAAATCATGAATAAAGGCGCTGAGGGAGAAGCATTTGGATGCTATTTTTCAGAGCGTGGAGAAGTGGTTTACTCAATATCTTCTGTTGGAATAACAGGAGAGGATGCAGAAAACATAGAGCATCTTGTAGCAGTAGCAGGAGGAATCTTTAAGGCAAAGGCTATAATAGCTGCACAGCTTAAGAATCCAAGAAGTGTCCTTGTGACAGATGAAGGGGCTGCAAGAGAAATATTACATATTTTGAATAAAGATATGTAAATAATTAATTAGTTATAAAAAAAAATTTTTATAAAGATGAACTTTTAGGAGGTAATTTTAATGGCAAATGTAAAAGTGGCAATTAATGGTTTTGGACGTATAGGACGTCTTGCATTCAGACAAATGTTTGGAACAGAAGGATATGAAATAGTTGCAATCAACGATTTAACAGATCCTAAGATGTTAGCTCATTTATTAAAATATGATTCATCTCAAGGTAGATATGAAGGAACTGTTGAAGCTAAAGAAGACTCAATAGTTGTAAACGGAAAAGAAATAAAGATTTATGCAAAAGCTAATGCAGCTGAACTTCCATGGGGAGAAATTGGAGTAGACGTAGTACTTGAGTGTACTGGATTCTATGTATCAAAGGCTAAATCTCAAGCTCATATAGATGCAGGTGCTAAGAAAGTTGTTATATCAGCTCCAGCTGGAAACGACCTTCCAACAGTTGTATTCAACGTAAACCAAGATATATTAACTGCAGAAGACAACATAATCTCAGCAGCATCTTGTACAACTAACTGCTTAGCTCCAATGGCTAAAGCACTTAATGACTTTGCACCAATTCAATCTGGTATAATGTCAACAATTCACGCTTACACTGGAGACCAAATGGTACTTGACGGACCACACAGAAAGGGAGACTTCAGAAGAGCTAGAGCTGCAGCTGTAAATATAGTTCCTAACTCAACAGGAGCTGCTAAGGCTATAGGACTTGTTATTCCAGAATTAAACGGAAAATTAATAGGATCTGCACAAAGAGTTCCAGTTCCAACAGGATCAACTACTATATTAGTTGCAGTTGTTAAAGGAAAAGACATAACTAAAGAATCTATAAATGCTGCTATGAAGGCTGCTTCAAATGAATCTTTCGGATACACTGAAGAAGAATTAGTATCTTCAGACATAATCGGAATCAGATATGGTTCATTATTTGATGCAACTCAAACTATGGTTGCCCCAATCGGAGAAGATTTATACCAAGTTCAAGTTGTTTCATGGTATGACAACGAAAACTCATACACTAGCCAAATGGTTAGAACAATCAAATACTTCGCTAGCCTATAATTTATAGAATTAGTAGAAAGTAGGATAAGTCTGGTTTTGTAGTATAAGGCTATAAAGCCAGACTATTTTAAAATGTAGAAATATTTTTATGAGGTGAATAGAATGAGCTTTAATAAGAAAACTATAGAAGACATAGAAGTTAAGGGAAAAAAGGTTTTAGTAAGATGTGACTTTAATGTACCCCTAAAAGACGGAGTTATAACAGACGAAAATAGATTAAACGGAGCACTTCCAACTATAAAATATCTAATCCAAAATGGAGCTAAAGTTATACTTTGCTCACACTTAGGAAAAGATGCTTCTAAATCTTTACAACCAGTTGCTACAAGATTAAGTGAAATGTTAGGACAGGAAGTTAAATTCCCAAGAGATGAAGAAGTTGTAGGACCTAACGCTAAAGCAGCAGTTGCTGAAATGAAAGACGGAGAAGTTATATTACTAGAAAACACTAGATGTAGAAAAGAAGAAACTAAGAATATAGAGACATTCTCTAAAGAATTAGCTTCTTTAGCAGATGTATTTGTAAATGATGCATTTGGTACAGCTCACAGAGCTCACTGCTCAACAGTTGGAGTTACTGAATTCTTAGATACAGCTGTATGTGGATACTTAATCCAAAAGGAATTAAAGTTCTTAGGAGAGGCTGTAAACAATCCAGTTAGACCATTTGTTGCTATACTTGGGGGATCTAAGGTTTCTGATAAGATAGCTGTTATAAACAACTTATTAGAAAAAGTTGATACAATAATCATCGGTGGAGGAATGGCTTACACATTCTTAAAGGCTCAAGGATATGAAATCGGAACTTCATTATGTGAAGATGACAGATTAGATTACGCTAAGGAAATGATAGAAAAAGCTGCTGCTAAGGGAGTTAAATTCTTATTACCAGTAGATCATAGAGTAGCTGATGGATTCAAGGATGTTGAGCCTACAATAACAGAAGGACAAAATATTCCTGCAGGATTCATGGGACTAGATATAGGACCTAAGACAGAAGCTTTATATGCTGATGCTATAAAGGATGCTAAGACTGTAATATGGAACGGACCAATGGGAGTATTCGAATTCGAGAACTTCAATAAGGGTACAGTTGCAGTTGCTAAGGCTATGGCTGATGCAGATGCTACAACAGTTATCGGTGGAGGAGACTCAGCTGCTGCTGTTAACATTTTAGGATTTGGAGACAAGATGACTCACATCTCTACAGGTGGCGGAGCTTCTCTTGAATTCTTAGAAGGAAAAGAACTTCCAGGAATCGTTGCATTAAACGATAAATAATTTTAAATAAATATAAGGATTTCAGGTAGAGGGACGAGATGTTTTGCCTTCTACCTATTCCACATTAAAAGAGTATTAAAAGGGAGATGTTTAGGTATGAGAACACCAATAATAGCTGGAAACTGGAAAATGCATTACACAGTAGATGAAACTGTAAAAGTTATAAATGAATTAAAGCCTTTAGTAAAGGATGCAAAGGTAGACGTAGTTTTATGTGTTCCTTTCACATCTTTAGATGCTGCATTAAAAGCTACTAATGGAAGCAACATAAAGATAGGTGCACAAAACATGCACTTTGAAGAAAAAGGAGCTTTCACTGGAGAAATAGCTCCAGGAATGTTAGAAGCTATGGGAGTAGACTATGTTGTTTTAGGACACAGTGAAAGAAGACAATACTTCAATGAAACTGACGAAGCTCTAAACAAGAAAGTTAAAGCTGCATTTGCACATAACTTACTTCCAATCCTTTGCTGTGGAGAAACTTTAGAGGAGAGAGAAAATGGAACAACTAATGCAGTTGTTGGAGCTCAAATCAAAGCTGATTTAGAAGGATTATCAAAGGAATTAGCAGAAAAAGTTGTTATAGCTTACGAGCCAATCTGGGCTATAGGAACAGGAAAGACTGCTACAGATGAGCAAGCTAATGAAACAATAAAGGCTATAAGAAACATAGTAGCTGAAATGTTTGGATCAGAAGTTGCAGACAAGGTTAGAATACAATACGGCGGATCAGTTAAGCCAAACACAATCAAAGCTCAAATGGCTATGTCTGATATAGATGGAGCTTTAGTTGGTGGAGCAAGTTTAGTTGCTAATGATTTTTCAGCTATAGTTAACTACTAAGATACATGACGGCTTAAGAAATTCTACTAGGATTTCTTAAACTGTTTTAGAAACTGCAATTGTGGTTTCTTCACAAATATTAAATTGAACAAATAATTCGTGGCTGCATATAATTACAAATGTACTATGATTTATAGTAAAGATAATAAATAATTCGGAGGAGTATTATGGCTAAGAAACCAGTAATGTTGATGATTTTAGATGGCTTTGGTCTTTCTGACAAGGTAGACGGAAATGCTGTAGCAGCAGCAAACAAGCCAAACTTTGATAAGTATTATAAAAACTATCCTCACACTTCTTTAAGTGCTAGTGGTCTAGATGTAGGCCTACCAGAAGGACAAATGGGTAATTCTGAAGTTGGACACTTAAACATAGGTGCAGGAAGAATAATATATCAAGAACTAACAAGAATAACTAAGGAAGTTAAAGAAGGAAAGTTCTTTGACAATGAAGCATTAAACCTTGCTATGGACAATGCTCTTAAAAACAATTCTTCACTACATTTATTAGGCCTTTTATCTGATGGAGGGGTTCACTCTCACATAGATCACCTAAAAGCTCTTTTAGATATGGCAAAGAAGAAGGGTTTAAATAAAGTATATGTACACTGCTTTATGGACGGAAGAGACGTACCACCATCTTCAGGAAAAGAATTCCTAGCAGACCTTGAAGCATACATGGCTGAAATTGGAGTAGGAAAAATCGCTACTGTAAGTGGAAGATACTACGCTATGGATAGAGATAAGAGATGGGAAAGAGTTCAGCTTGCATATAATGCTATGGTTCTTGGTGAAGGAGAGAAAGCGGCATCTTCTAAAGAGTGCATAGAAGCTTCTTACCATGACAATAAGACTGACGAATTCGTTTTACCAACAGTAATCATGGAAGACGAAAGACCAGTTTCTACAATAAAGAATGGAGACTCAGTTATATTCTTTAACTTTAGACCTGATAGAGCTAGAGAAATAACAAGAGCTATAAATGACAAAGTATTCGATGGATTTAAGAGAGAAACTCTAAACCTTACTTATGTAACAATGACTCAATACGATAAGACTATCGAAGGAGTTCACGTAGCTTACAAACCACAAAGCTATGAAAACACTTTAGGAGAGTATGTAGCAAGCAAGGGATTAAATCAGCTTAGAATAGCAGAGACAGAAAAATATGCTCACGTTACTTTCTTCTTTAATGGAGGAGTAGAAGCACCAAATGCTAAGGAAGATAGAGCCTTAATACCTTCTCCAAAGGTAGCAACTTATGATATGCAGCCTGAAATGAGTGCAAATGAAGTTACTGAAGAAGTTGTAAATAGATTAAATGAAGACAAATACGACATGATAATACTTAACTTTGCTAACCCAGATATGGTTGGACATACAGGAGTATTTGAAGCAGCAAAGAAGGCTATAGAAACTGTAGATACATGTCTTGGAAAAGTTGTAGAGAAGGTTCTTGAAAAAGATGGAACAGTCTTCATAACAGCTGACCACGGAAATGCAGAGCAGATGATAGATTACTCTACAGGAAATCCTATGACAGCTCACACATCTGACCCAGTACCTTTCTTATATATATCAAAGAATGATAAGGGACTAGAGGATGGAGGAAAGCTATGTGATATAGCGCCTACAATGCTTGAAGCTATGGGACTTCCTCAGCCACAAGAGATGACAGGAAAATCTTTATTAAAATAGACACTAAGGATAAAACTCAAGGATGTTTGGGTTTTATCCTTTTGTGGTTTTTCAAAGGTATTTTTTATTTATTGTAATAAATATATGGTTTTTGAATAAAACTAAGGCTGTATGAAAAAAATATAATTTAGATTTCATCATTAACTTTTAGGAGGTATAGTAATGAAAAACTATGTAGAAATCGTAGACGTTTATGCAAGACAGATTTTAGACTCCAGATGTTTCCCAACAGTAGAAGTTGAGGTGACTTTAGAGGATGGAACTGTAGGAAGAGCGGCAGTGCCATCAGGTGCATCTACAGGTATGTTTGAAGCTGTAGAACTTAGAGATGGAGATGAAAAAGTATATAACGGAAAAGGTGTTTTAAAGGCAGTAGAAAATATAAACGAAGAAATAGCTACAGAGCTAATTGGTATGAATATATTTGACCAAGTTGGAATAGACAAAGTTATGATTGATTTAGACGGTACAGAAAACAAAAGCAAACTTGGAGCAAATGCAACTTTAGGAGTATCCTTAGCAGCAGCAAGAGCAGCAGCAGCGTATTTAGGACTTCCTCTATATCAATATATAGGCGGTGTAAACGCAAAGGTTCTTCCAGTTCCAATGATGAACATAATAAATGGAGGAAAGCATGCTGACAACAATGTAGATTTGCAAGAGTTTATGATAATGCCTGTAGGAGCTAAATCCTTTAGTGCAGCTTTAAGAATGTGTGCAGAAGTTTATCATTCATTAAAATCAATCTTAAAGGATAAGGGCTATTCAACAGGCGTTGGTGATGAAGGTGGCTTTGCACCAGATTTAAATTCTAATGAAGAAGCAATCCAAATCATATTAGAAGCAGTGAATAAAGCAGGCTACAAGCCAGGAGAAGAGATATTTATAGCACTAGACCCTGCATCTTCAGAGTTCTTTGAAAATGGGAAGTATGAGCTTAAGGGAGAAGGAAAGAGCTTAACTCCAGAAGAGATGTCAGATTATTATGTGGATTTGTGCAACAAGTATCCTATAATCTCAATAGAAGACGGTATGGCTGAAGAAGATTGGGAAGGCTGGAAGCTTATAACCGAAAAATTAGGAAAGAAAGTTCAATTAGTTGGTGATGATTTGTTTGTAACAAACACAAAGAGACTTACCATGGGAATCCAAAAGGGAGTTGCAAACTCAATCCTTATAAAGCTTAACCAAATAGGAACACTTACTGAAACTTTAAATGCTATAGAGCAGGCGCAAAGAGCAGGCTACACAGCAGTAGTATCTCACAGATCAGGAGAAACAGAAGATACAACAATAGCAGATTTAGTTGTTGCTGTAAATGCAGGACAAATAAAGACTGGAGCACCAGCAAGATCAGAAAGAGTTGCAAAGTACAATGAGCTTCTAAGAATAGAAGATGAGCTTGCTGACATGGGCGAATACAGAGGAAGATGTGCATTTTACAATTTAAAATAGTTCTATAAAGGAAAACTAAGGGCATTTCCAAAATCCTAATAGATTTTGGAATGTCCTTAAATACATTATAAAGAGTTTTAAAATATTAGAATTAAATTTATATCTAAAATCAATTTTACATATTTACACTTTTATGTGGAAAGAAAAAAGAAGAGATATATGGATAAAAACCATAGATTTCCTTGAGATTTAACACAGTATTTCACAATAAGATGTTGTAAAAGTTATGTGAATATGATAGAATGTTAAAGTATTAATTAACCTAGGAATGGAGGAGTGGATTTGAGTACTTTTTTCATAGCCTCAGAATTAATTTTGGCAATTGCCATGATTGTTGTGGTATTACTTCAACCAAGTAAAGCAGATGGCTTAAAGGGATTTGTTACCGGAACTACAGAAACATTTTTCAGTAAAAACAAATCAAGAACAAAAGAAGCATTTTTATCAAAACTTACAGTACTTGTGGCAATCTTACTCGCAGTAAATACTTTAGCTTTAAATTTTATAGGAAAGTAAAAGCTTCTTGCTGACTTATGTTTTTTTAGGAAAGTCTGCCTAATTATAAATAAGCCAGCTTTTTTCACGAAAAGTTAATGTTACTTTTTATAAAGCTTTAAGGATATGCGAAAAGAAAGTCGAAGAGAAAAAAATATATATTATTCCCATTTTAGCAATAATATTGTATATTATATTTATGGGATTGTTATATAACATAATTAAAAACCTAGGAGGGAAACAATAAAATGGATAGTAAGATTTATATCTTAGCTGCTATCGCAGGTGTGATAGCGTTAATCTTTGCGTACTTGTTAGCTAAGAGCATTCTTAAGCAAGACGCAGGAAATGACAGAATGAAGGAAATTGCAGCGTATATACAAGAAGGTGCTATGGCATTCTTAAATAGAGAATACAAGTACCTAGTTATATTCATAGCAATAATAACAGTTGCTATAGCAATATTCTTAAATTGGCAAACAGCAGTATGTTTTATTGTTGGAGCTATATTCTCAATATTTGCAGGATATTTTGGAATGAAGGTTGCAACATCAGCAAATGTTAGAACTGCTGAAGCAGCTAGACATGGACAAAGCCCAGCTCTTAAAATAGCTTTCTCAGGTGGAGCTGTTATGGGTATGAGCGTTGTTGGATTAGGTGTTTTTGGAGTAAGTGCACTTTTCCTTGCATTCAAGGGAGAAACTGCTTACTTAACAGGATTTGGTTTAGGAGCATCTTCTATAGCATTATTTGCTAGAGTTGGTGGTGGTATATACACTAAGGCAGCAGACGTTGGAGCTGACCTAGTTGGTAAGGTTGAAGCTGGAATACCAGAAGACGACCCAAGAAACCCAGCAGTTATAGCTGATAACGTTGGAGATAACGTTGGTGACGTTGCAGGTATGGGAGCTGACCTTTTTGAATCTTATGTTGGAGCTATAATATCAGCTTTAACTTTAGGAGCTGCTATGACAGCAGAAATCGCTCCACAAGCTATGATGTTCCCAATGATCTTAATGGCAGTTGGAATAATAGCTTCTATATTTGGTGCTATGATTGCTAGAAGCAGTAAATCAGAAAACCCACAAAAAGCTTTAAACAGCGGAACTTATATAGGTGGAGCTATAGTTATAGCTGCAACTGCTTTCTTAAGTAACGTTATGTTTGGAAACTTCAATGCATTCTTTGCTGTAACAGCTGGTCTTGTAGTTGGTATGGCAATCGGTAAGATCACAGAAGTTTATACTTCAGCTGATTTTAAATCTGTTAAAACTATAGCTGACCAATCTCAAACTGGTCCAGCTACTACTATAATATCAGGACTTGCAGTAGGTATGAAATCTACAGTTGCTCCAATATTCCTTATTGCAGTAGGAATATTAGTTGCTTTCTATGTAATGGGTGGCGGAACTGATACACCTGCAGGACTTTATGGAATATCTCTTGCAGCAGTAGGAATGCTTTCAATCACTGGATTAACAGTTGCTGTTGATGCTTATGGTCCAATAGCTGATAACGCTGGTGGAATAGCAGAAATGTCACACTTACCTCACGAAGTAAGAGAAATCACTGATAAGCTAGACTCAGTAGGTAACACTACAGCTGCTATCGGTAAGGGATTTGCAATAGGATCAGCTGCATTAACTGCATTAGCATTATTTGCTTCTTATGCACAAGCTGTTAACTTAAAGGGAATTGACTTATTAACTCCTGTAACTCTAGTTGGAGTATTACTTGGAGGAATGCTTCCATTCTTATTTGGTGCTTTAACAATGGAATCAGTTGGTAAGGCTGCAAATGAAATGGTTGAAGAAGTTAGAAGACAGTTCAGGGAAATACCAGGAATCATGGAAGAAAAAGCAAAACCTGACTATGCAAGATGTGTTGAGATTTCAACAGCATCAGCATTAAAGGAAATGATGCTTCCAGGAGTACTTGCTATAGTTGCTCCTTTAGCAGTAGGTTTATTACTAGGTGCAGAAGCTCTAGGTGGACTTATAGGTGGAGCAGTTGTAACTGGTGTTCTTATGGCTATATTAATGGCTAACGCTGGTGGAGCTTGGGATAACGCTAAGAAGTATATCGAAGGCGGAGTTTATGGCGGAAAAGGAAGCAGCGCTCACAAGGCAGCTGTAGTTGGAGATACTGTTGGTGACCCATTCAAGGATACATCAGGACCTTCAATGAACATCCTAATCAAGCTTATGACTATAGTTTCATTAGTTTTCGCTCCAGTAATAGCACAATATGGCGGAATACTATTAAACTTAATAAAGTAATTTAGAGTTTTCATGATGACCCTGTGAGTTTACTCACGGGGTTATTTTTGTGTTAAAGAGGATAGAATATAAATATTATATAGTGTATCATAATATTTTTAGTGATATAGTTTATATATAGATTCTAATTGATGAGATTAAGGGGAAATTTATTTTAGTAAATAAGGAGGACAGTTTATGATAAGTATAAAAGATATATTATTGAAATTTATGAATGAACCTGCTTACAAGCCTATGCATATAAGCGAGCTTGCAAAGATTTTTGATATATCCAAAAGAGACGCTAGAGATTTTCAAGATACCATAAAAGCTATGGAGAAAGAAGGATTAATTATAAAGACAAACAATGATAAGGTTGCACTTCCAGAAAGAATGGGCATGATTGTAGGAAAGCTTTCAGTTCATCAAAAGGGCTTTGGATTTTTGATACCAGATGATGAAGAGCATCAGGATGTATTTATTCCAAGTTCTTTTATAAATGGAGCCCTTCATGGCGATAGAGTAATGGTTCAAATAACAAAAGAAGATATAGGCAAAAAGAAATGCGAAGGAGAAGTTGTAAAGATAATAGACAGAGCAAATAAAACTGTAATAGGTGTATTTGAATCTTCTAGAAACTTCGGATTTGTAGTGCCAGAAGATAAGAGAATCCAAAATGATATCTTTATACCAAAAGCAAAGACTAATGGTGCTGAGGACGGGGATGTAGTAATAGTAGAGATCATTGAATGGGCAGGAAAGAGAAGAAATCCTGAGGGGAAGGTCATAGATATTTTAGGAAAGAAAGGTGATAAGGGCATAGATATCCTTACCATCATTAAAAAACATGGTCTTCCAGAGGAGTTTCCGCCAAAAGTTCAAAAGTACGCTGAGGGAATAGAAGAAGAAATTCCAAAGAGTGAGTACAAGAGAAGGGTAGACCTTAGAGATGTTAGAATGGTAACTATAGACGGTGAAGATGCAAAGGATCTTGATGATGCTGTTTCTATAGAGAGATTAGAAAATGGAAACTATAAGCTTGGTGTCCACATAGCAGACGTATCAAATTATGTAAAGGAGCTTAATCCACTAGACAAAGAAGCCCTAAAAAGAGGAACCTCTGTTTACCTTATAGACAGGGTTATTCCAATGCTTCCAAGGGAATTATCTAATGGTATATGCTCTTTAAATCCTAAGGTAGATAGGCTTACTTTATCCTGTATTATGACTATCGACAAAAAGGGAAAGGTCTTAGATCATGAAATAGTTGAAAGTATCATAAGAACAGATGAGAGAATGACTTATACTGATGTAACAAAGATACTTAAAGACCATGATGAGGAGCTTATAAATAGATACGATTATTTATATGACGATTTCAAGGCTATGGAGGAACTATGCAATATCCTTAGAGCAAAGAGATTAGGCAGAGGTGCTATAGACTTCAACTTTGAAGAAAGCAAGATAATCTTAAATGAAAATGGAAAGCCTATAGATATAAAACCTTATGATAGAGAAATAGCAAATAGAATGATAGAAGAATTTATGCTGGTTTGCAATGAAACAGTGGCAGAGCATATGTACTGGGCTAATGTACCTTTTGTATATAGAATTCACGAAGATCCAGATGAAGATAAGCTTCAGCATTTTAGTGATTTCATATACAACATGGGTTATAGCTTAAAATCTTCAAGAGAAGTTCATCCAAAGGCACTTCAGGCAATTCTTGAAAAGGTTCAAGGAAAGAAAGAAGAAACAGTGGTTTCCACATTACTTCTTCGATCCATGATGCAGGCAAAGTATTCTCCAGAATGTGTAGGGCACTTTGGTCTAGCGGCAAAATACTATTGTCACTTTACATCACCAATAAGAAGATATCCTGATCTTATGATTCATAGGATAATCAAAGAATTTATAAATGGAAAGATTGATCCAAAGAGATCAGAAAGACTTTCAGGAATTGTTGACTATGCATCAAAACAGTCTTCAGATATGGAAAGACGTGCCCAAGATGCAGAAAGAGAAGTAGATGATCTAAAGAAGGCAGAATACATGAGCGAGAGAATTGGAGAACAGTACCATGGTATAATCTCTTCAGTGACAAACTTTGGCTTCTTTGTTGAACTTCCAAACACAATAGAAGGTCTTGTTCATATAACAGAGTTAGATGATGATTATTATGTTTACGATGAGAGACATCTCTCCCTTATAGGAGAACTTACAAAGAAGATTTATAGGCTTGGTGACGAAGTGAAGATAAAAGTTGACAGAGTAAATATAGATACTCACGATATATACTTCAAGCTTGTAGAAAATGAAAAAGATGAAGAGGTCTATGAAGATTTAGAGGAGGAGTTCGAAGAAGTAGTTGAAGATTTTGATGAAAACTATGACTATGAAGAAGAAGATTCCTCAGAGGATTTAGAAGAAGATCTTGATTAGACAATAGAAGGTTAGAGTTATCTTTTAAAGATATATATGAAAACTAAAAATTTTCTTTGAAAGTATTTAAAGTTAACTTTATCTAGGCTTACCTAAAGAGATTTGGGTAGGCCTTCAAAATGTAAAAAAGGGGGCACATAAGTGGAAAGAAAATTTACATTGATAACAGGTGCTACATCGGGAATTGGTTTGGAGCTTGCAAAAGTCTTTGGAAAACATGGTCACAATCTTTTCATTACTGGTAGAAATGAAGAAAGGCTTAAAGAAATAAAAAATCACCTTCCCAAAGATATAGAGATAATAATAATTAAAGGTGATTTGGGAACCCCAGATTTTATAGACAGCATAAAAGAAAAGTGTAAAATAGAAAATATATTTATTGAATTTCTAGTAAATAATGCAGGTGTGGGTTCTTTCGGCGAATTTTATAATATAGATAAAGATGTAGATTTAACTATGATAGATATAAATATAAGGGCTTTAACTCACCTCACAAAGTTGTTCCTTCCCGATATGATAAAGAAGAATTCTGGGGGAGTAATGAATATATGCTCCACTGCTGCCTTTTCACCAGGTCCATATATGACGGTATATTATGCAACGAAAGCTTATGTCTTATCATTTACAGAGGGACTCAAAGAAGAAGTTTCGGGAAAAAACATAAAAATAAGTGCAGTATGTCCTGGACCTACAAACACAGCTTTTCAAAGTACAGCTAAAGTTAAAAAAGCTGAATTTGCAAAAAAAGCACTTATGGAGCCAGAAGAAGTAGCAGTGATTTCATACAAAGACTTTATGAAAGGGAAAACTGTAATAGTACCTGGCTTAAATAATAAATTTTTAGTAATGGGTAGCAAAATATTGCCTAGGAAATGTCTAAGCAAAATAATATGCAAAGTAAACGGAAAATAAAATAGATATTTATTTATATTTTATAAAAATTAAAAGCTCAAAGCTCTGATAAATAAAGCGACTGAATGCAGCCGCTTTATTAAATTTTTTGAAAATGAAATGGGAATATACTATAAGGAAAAAGGTAAATTTAGAATTAATAAGATGATGTGTGCACAAAATTTCACTTTGATTCAAGGAAAAATAGGGCTTTTGAAGCTAAATAGTTCATTTTTTCCTAATGAATTAGAAATTTAAAGGACTCATCATGGGTTAATTTTACCTAGGGGGATGATTTATAATTTAAATAGAGGAAGTGATTATAGTATGGTACTTAATAAGGATTGTACTGATATTTTAAAATATCTTTGGAATAAAGATGATTATGTAGCAATTCCTGAACTTGCAGAAATATACAAAGTAACAAATAGAGCTATAAGGTACAAAATAGATAAAATAGAAGATTTTCTAGTAACTAACGGATTTGATTACCTAGAAAAGCAACATAGTAAAGGTGTAAAGATAATAAAAACAAAAGATCTTGAGGAATTTCTAGAAGGATTCCTAGGAGAGCATACACCTTACAAGTATGTTTACTCAAAAGAAGAGAGATTTGAATTTATGGTTATAAAGCTTCTTCAGAGCAGCAGTCCAATAAATCTATCTTACTTTGAAAAGACCTTATGCCTTTCCAAAAATACTGTTTTAAAAGAGATAAACGAAGTTGAAAGCTGGCTTAAAACTAAGAAAATAAATCTTATAAGGAAGCCAAGAGTAGGTATACAAGCTGATGGTGATGAGATAAACAAGAGAAAAGCTATAATAGACATAACTTCCGAAACCATGTCCTCAGAGGACCTTTTAAACTATGTTTCTAGAAAGATGGTTCAATCAAAGATAAATAATCTTCAATTTGACATACTGTTTGCAGATATAGATGTAGATTTTTTAGACATAGTTATAAGAGAAGCAGAATATGAGCTGAAGAAAGAATTCAGTGATGAAGCTTACGGGGGACTCATAACCCACCTTTCTATAATGATAAAGAGAGTTCAGCTTCACAAGGATATATATTTGCCAAATGTAAACGAAGAGATGATTCTCTACACCGAAGAGTACAGAGTAGCAAATGAGATGATAGAAAGAATAGAAAAACACTTTAATATAGAAGTGCCTGAAGGAGAAAAGAGCTATATAGTTATACATCTTTTAGGAGCAAAGGTTTTAAAGGATGACAACCTATATAAAGGTTCAGGCCACAATATAGAAGATTTAAGAGATATAGTAATAAAGATAACAGAAGAAATAGAGGATCTTTATGGAGTTCACTTTGGTGAAGAAAGGCAAAAGCTTATAGATGATCTTGTTCTTCATCTAAGACCTAGCATATATAGAATGAAATATGGTTCAAAGCTTGTGAATCCAATGTTTGAAGAAATCAAGATGAGCTATAGAGATTTATTTTATAATGTGAAAGCAGCAATGATTCATTTAGAAAAATATGTAGGAAATGCAATAGATGAACAGGAGATTTCTTATGTTGTGATTCACTATGCAGCAGCCCTAAGAAATCTTGAAGAGAGAAATAGTCAAAAGACAAGGGTAGTTTTAGTATGTGGAACTGGAATTGGAACAGCAAAAATGCTTTCCACAAAGATTCAGTCAAAATTCCAAGTTGAGGTTGTAGCGACTACAGCCAGCAGAAATATAGATGCCTTAGGTGATGAGCCTTATGATTATATAATAAGCACTGTAGACATACCACAGCTTAACAAAGACCAGTATATAAAAATAAGTGCATTGCTATTAGAAAAAGACTGCAAGAAGCTTGAAAAGTATCTAAACATAAAGCTGAAAGCAGATAACAGCTTTTATGAAGCACAACTAGTGAAAAGATTAGTTGGAATAATAGAGAAGCATTGTACTATAAGAGATGAAAATACCTTAAAGTATGAGCTTTTATATGAACTAAAAAAGGAATATGAGTACAAAAAGGAAGAGCAAACTTATGTCCTAAGGGATTTAATAAAGAGCGATACTGTAAAGCTAAAATGCAATTGCAAAGATTACAAGGAAGCTTTATATGAAGGTTGTAAGCTTTTAATAGATAAGAATATAGTAAGTGAAAGATATTATGAAGAAGTGCTAAATAACATAGATATCTATGGTCCATATATAGTAATTGCACCTGGAATAGCACTATCTCATGCCAATGTGCCAGAAGATGTAAGGGGTACGGCTATGAGCATGGTAAATCTTAAATATCCAGTGAAATTTAATCATGCAACAAATGACCCAGTAAGGCTAATAATAACCTTTGCTACAGAAGATGAAGAAAAGCATCTAAATGCATTGTCTCAGCTTATGTCACTTTTCACTAATGCTGAAGACTTAAATGAAATGATGCATACATCTTCAAAGGAAAAGGTGTTAGAAATTATAAATAAATACTCAAAATAAGGAGGACAAAATTATGAATAGAGAAGAAATTTTACTTCTTGAAGAGAAAGCTAAAAAGGTAAGAAGATTAATAATAAAGGAAATCGCAACTATAGGAACAGGTCATGTAGGTGGAAGTTTATCAGCAGCAGATGCATTGGTGCTTTTATACAATAAAGTTATGAATATAGATGTAAACAACCCAAGAATGGAAGGAAGAGATAGATTCGTACTTTCAAAGGGACACGCAGGAGCTGGACTATATGCAGTTCTATGTGAAAAAGGATACATAACAGAGGAAACTCTTTATACATTAAATCAAAACAACACAACACTTCCAAGCCACTGCGACATGAACAAGGTAAATGGAATAGATATGACTACAGGTTCATTAGGACAGGGATTCTCGGCTGCAGTTGGAATGGCTTTAGCAGCAAAAATAGCTAAAGAAGATGCATATATCTACACAATGGTTGGAGATGGAGAATGCCAAGAAGGACAAATATGGGAAGCAGCTCTTGCTGCAACTAGCTTCAAACTAAACAACCTTATAGGATTTGTAGATTACAACAAGATGCAGTTGGATGGACCATTAAGCGAAATCATCGAAATGTCTCCAATGGACAAGAAGTGGGAAGCATTTGGCTGGAACACTATAGAGGTAGATGGACACAATATGGAAGAAATGTATAGTGCCATAATGAAAGCTAAAGAATGTAAGGACAAGCCTTCTATGATAGTTCTAAACACTATTAAGGGTAAGGGTGTAAAATCCATAGAAGCTCAAGGATTCAAAAATCACAGCATGACTTTAACAGAAGAAATAGTTAAAGAAGCTTTAGAAGAGTTAAAGTAGGAGGTAGGAAAGTTATGGGAATGAGAGAAGTTTTATGCGAAGAAATGATTAACTTAATGGAAAAGGACGAAAGAGTAGTATTTATAGATGCAGACTTAGCGTCAGCTAACGGAACACTTCCAATAAGAAAGAGATTTCCAGAAAGAGGACTTGATGCAGGTATAAGTGAGCAGAACATGGCAGGAATGGCAAGTGGAATGAGTGCTTACGGACTTAAACCATATATCTGTACATTTACAGCGTTCTCAACTAGAAGAATATGTGACCAAATAGCTATATCTATGGCTTATGCAAAGCAAAACGTAAAGATAATAGGAACAGACTCAGGAATAACTGCACAGCTTAACGGTGGTACTCATATGAGTATGGAAGACATCGGAGTTTTAAGAAGTATACCAGAGGTTATGATAGTTGAAGTTGCAGATGAAGTAGAGCTTAGAAAAGCACTTCCTGTAATAGACGATCATTATGGAACAGTTTATTTAAGAATGGTTAGAAAAGATTCTCCAAAGGTATATGAAGATGACTATGAGTTCAATTTATTTGAAAATCATACAGTAAGAGAAGGATCAGATGTTGCAATATTCACAAACGGGGTTATGGTAAGTGAATCGCTAAAAGCAGCAGAAGAGCTTAAAAAGGAAGGAATAAACGCTAAGGTTGTAAATGTCCACACTATAAAGCCTTTAAATAGAGAAAATGTAATAGATACATTAAAGGAAACTGGTTGTGCTGTAACAGCAGAAAACCACAATGTATTAGGCGGCTTATTTAGTGCAATATCAGAAGTTGCAGCTTCAGAAGTGCAAGTTCCAGTAAAAGCAGTAGGTGTTATGGACCATTTTGGAGAAGTTGGAAAGCTTGATTTCCTTATGGAGAAATACAATATGACATATAAGACTATAGTTGAAAAAGCAAAGGAAGCTATAGCTTGCAAAAATAAATAGTTCAAAATTTCACTTTTAATTCGAAAAAGAACGTACCTTTACCTTATTTAATGGGAAGTAACTATACCATATAATATAGGTAAAGGTAGTTATTAAGAAATTCATAGATTAGGAAGAGGATAGAAATGGATAAACAATTAATTACCGAAGAGGTTGTAAGAGTAAAGGTCAAATGTGAGAATTGGAAACAGGCAATACATGAAGGTGCAGACCTTTTAGTAAAGTCAGGAGCCATAACAAATGAGTATGAAAACGCTATCTTAGACAACTTCAAGGAACTTGGACCATACATGGTTATAGCACCAAGAATAGTATTATCTCATGCTAGACCTGAAAATGGAGTAAATAATACAGCCATGAGTATGATAACTTTAGAAACTCCAGTAGAGTTTGGAAGTGATTTAAACGATCCAGTTACATTAGTAGTTACTTTAGCAGCTTCAGATAATAGCAGTCATATGGAAACTCTTGCAAAACTTATGGAATTATTCATGAATGCAGAAGATATGGATAAAATATTTGAAGCATCAAGCAAGGAACAATTATTAGAAGTAATAAACAAGTACAAAATATAAAATTTTTAGGAGGAATTAATTATGAAAATATTAGTATGTTGTGGAAGCGGACTTGGAAGCAGTTTTATGATTGAGATGAATATCAAAAAAGTGTTAGCTGAGCTAGGAAAAACAGGAGTAGAAGTTAACCACGCTGACTTATCTTCAGCAAAGGGAATGCCAGCTGATATATATGTAGGAACTAGAGATATCGCAGTTCAATTGAATGGACTAGGTGGAAAAGTTGTTTCTCTAAACAACATGATAGATATAAATGAATTAAAGACTAAGCTTCAAGAAGCTTTAGCTTAAGAAAAGGTAAAAGAATTTTACATTTAAATTATAAAATATGGGAGCGTTATAAAAGTCTTGAGTATTAGATAATGCTCCCGCCTCCAACAAACAAATGAAAAAATAAAGTAGTTGTTAAATTTCAAAAAGAAATTATACATAGTTATTAAAATTTATTAAACAAGGGAGAGATAAAAATGCTAGATTTTATCGTAGATATTTTAAGTGAACCATCAATATTAGTTGGATTAGTAGCTCTTATTGGACTATTACTTCAAAAGAAAACGGCTTCAGAAACAGTTACAGGAACTATTAAGACAATAATGGGATTCCTAGTACTTAGTGGAGGAGCAGCTATAGTTGTAGGAGCTCTTGAGCCATTCGGAGTTATGTTTGAACACGGATTTGGAATACAAGGTATAGTTCCAAACAACGAAGCAGTAGTTGCAGTTGCATTAAAAGATCTTGGTAGCCAAACAGCTCTTATCATGGCATTTGGTATGTTAGCTAATATATTAATAGCTAGATTTACTAAGTTAAAATATATATTCTTAACAGGACACCACACTCTATACATGGCTTGTATGATAGCAGTTATACTAGTTTCAGGTGGAGTAACAGGAGTACCTCTAGTAGCAATCGGAGCAGTTGTTTTAGGATTCATCATGGCAGTTATGCCAGCTATAGTTCAACCAACAATGAGAAAGATAACTGGAGTAGATGACGTTGCATTCGGACACTTTGGTAGCTTTGGATATGCTTTATCAGCTTGGGTTGGTAAAATAGTAGGAAAAGGATCAAAATCAACAGAGGAAATGAACGTTCCTCAAAGCTTAACTTTCTTAAGAGATACATCAGTAGCAATCAGTTTAACAATGAGCATACTTTACTTAATAGTTGCAGTAGCAGCAGGACAAACATTTATTGAAGCTGAATTAAGTGGTGGACAAAACTTCATAGTTTACGCTATAATCCAAGCAATCACTTTCGCAGGTGGAGTTTATGTAATACTTTCAGGTGTTAGATTAATACTTGCAGAAATATTACCAGCATTCAGAGGAATAGCAATGAAGCTAGTTCCAAATGCAAAGCCAGCAATAGACTGTCCAGTAGTATTCCCATATGCACCAAACGCAGTACTTATCGGATTCTTATCAAGCTTCGTTGGTGGTATAGTAGGATTATTTATATTAATGGCACTAGGCGCTCCAGCAATACTTCCAGGAGTTGTACCTCACTTCTTCTGTGGAGCTACAGCAGGTGTATTTGGTAATGCAACAGGTGGTAGAAGAGGAGCTATACTAGGAGCTTTCGCTCAAGGTTTATTAATAACTTTCTTACCAGCATTATTAATGCCAGTACTTGGAGGATTAGGATTCGCAGGATCAACATTCTCAGATGCTGACTTCGGAGTATTCGGAATACTTTTAGGAAAGATAGTTCAATTCGTAAGATAATATAATAAATGGGGGGATTAAACCTCCCTTTTATTGTTACCACAATATTGTGTAAAACAAAGAATTTTAATATAAACTTTTAAAATTTTTATAATAATGATATAATAAACATGGAATTTTGAAGAAAAGGAAGGGATAAGAATGAAATTATTTATCGATACAGCCATAGTTGAAGAAATAAAAAAAGCTAATGACATGGGTATTATTTGTGGAGTAACTACTAACCCATCTCTAATTGCAAAGTCAGGAAGAGATTTCAAAGAAGTTATAACAGAAATAACTAATATAGTAGATGGACCAATAAGCGCAGAGGTTATAAGCCTTGAAGCAGAAGGAATGGTTTCAGAAGCTGATGAATTAGTAAAAATACACAAGAACATAGTTATAAAGTTACCAATGACTGTAGAAGGATTAAAAGCTACAAAGATCCTTTCAGCTAAGGGAATAAAGACTAACGTGACTTTAATATTCTCAGCTGCTCAAGCATTACTTGCAGCAAGAGCTGGTGCTACATATGTAAGCCCCTTCTTAGGAAGATTAGACGATATCGGAATGGAAGGTATGAACCTAATTGAAGAGATCGTAGACATATTTGAAATTCACGGAATAGAAACAGAAATAATCGCTGCAAGCACAAGAAGCCCAATGCACGTAACAAGAGCTGCAAGAGCTGGTGCTCACATAGCAACTGTTCCTTACAACGTATTACTTCAAATGACTAAGCACCCATTAACAGATGCAGGAATCGAAAGATTCTTAAAAGACTGGGAAGGCGTGCCAAAGAGCAAGTAGTAAAAACGAAAAAGAGAACTCAACCGTAAAGGTGTGAGTTCTTTTTTGTTTTTAGTGAAGAGTTAAGCAATGAATAGGAGTCAGTGGAGTTTTAAGTGAGAGAAGGATTAGTGAAGAGTTACATAGATAAGAGTGAAGAGTTGAGCGGGGAATAGGGGGATGGAGTTTTCTTGGGGAGACTTAATCAAACTCCTTTTTCTCATAAACGAGCCATTTGTAATACTCAACAATATCAACACCAAATTTGATACTCTGCTCAACTATAGGTCCAATCACAATAACTCACCCTCTCAAACTCAATTTATTTTAATTATTAACTTCGTAATTAAAAGTTATTCATCCAATCTCAAAGCCCTAACAACTACTGAATCTCTGCCGAACTCTTAACTCTTCACTCAAGTTACTCTTCACTAAGTCACCAAATCTCAAAGCCTTCACCAATACTAAATCCCTGCTGAACTTTTCACTAACTAGAAATTTAATTTAAGGTTAGTTGATTAATGATATAATATATAATATAATTAAGTATCACAGAGGATATTGAGGTGATTAAGATATGGCTAAAACAGGAGAAAAGAACAACAATAAAACTTTAGCGGAAAATAGAAAAGCGAGACATGACTACTTCATAGAGGAAGTTTATGAAGCTGGAATAGAACTAGTAGGCACAGAGGTTAAGTCCATAAGAAATGGCAGAGCAAATCTTAAGGATAGTTATGCTGATATATATAATGGAGAAATTTTTATAAATAATATGCACGTAAGCCCATATGAACAGGGAAATATATTCAATGTAGACCCTTTAAGAAAGCGTAAGCTTCTTCTTCATAAGGCAGAGATTTTAAAGCTTTTGGGATCAACAGCCCAGGAAGGATATACCTTAGTTCCATTATCTTTATATTTAAAGCGTGGAAGAGTTAAGGTGGCTCTAGGCGTTGCAAAGGGTAAGAAGAATTACGATAAGCGTGATGCTATGCTTGAAAAGGCTCACAAGAGAGATATAGAGAGAGAAATGAAGGAAAGATATAGATAGAGCATAGAAAAATTTAAAATAAGGGGTGTAGTTATAGATGTATAAATCATTTTATAGCGCACTCTTTTATTTTGTGGCATAAAAAGAAAATTTAGTTAAGATTATTCTTCATGACTTATTTCTCTTGAAATGTTAAAATATAAAATGCATACTAAAAATCTTTTAAGGAAGTTTTAAAGTGAAGATGAATAGAGTAGATGAAATTTTTAGTGATTTTAGTGGTGGAAGAAGTATAGGAAGTGCCCTTATAGAAAATGTTACTTTGATGAAAAAGACAAACAGCCTTCTTATAAGGATTATTTCAAGTAAGTACATTGCCATAAGAGAGATTGAAGCTTTCAATAATTTTATAAAAAAGAAGTTTATATTATCTGATTCTAAAACAGCTATTAAGTATACTGATGAAGTTGATAGGAAGCATATAGAAAATGAAATTAAAAATGTAATACTTTTGATTTCAGATAGACATCCACTTCTTAAAGCTGCAGTAAATGAATGTGATTATGATATAAATGAAAATGAGATAAGTCTAAAGTTTAAGGTAGTTGTATCTCATATTTTCAAAAAGCTTAATTATGATAGGGAACTTCAAGAGGCTATCAAAAACTTCTGTGGCATGTCCTATAGAATAAATTTTTCTGACGATGTAAGCCATGAGGAACTTATGAAGATTAAGGAAGATGAAGAAAAGAAGGAGCTTATGGCTATCCAAAAGCAGATAAAATCTCAGAAGGCTGCTGTAAGTAGCGCTCCTAAACCAGTCAGTGAACCAGAAGTTAAAGATGACGGCAAGAAGGAAAATACACTTTTAATATACGGAAGAAATGCCAATATCAAAGATCAAGTAGTGAGGATAATTGATATTACTCAAGATGAAGGAAATATAGTCTTAGAAGGAGAACTCTCCAATATAGAAACAAGGGAATTAAGAAGTGGAAAAGTATTGATTTCCTTTGATTTATATGACGGTTCGGGATCTATAACATGCAAGTCCTTTGTAAAGGGAGAGCAGTTTGAATCCGTAGAGTCAAGACTTAAAAAGGCTAAGGGAGTAAAGCTTCGTGGAAATGCAGGTTACAGCAAATTTTCAGGTGAAGTAGAAGTTATAGCTAATACTATAGTTGAAAGCGGAGGCCTTATGAAGATTACAAGGAAGGATAAGGCGGAGGTTAAGAGAGTAGAGCTTCACATGCATACTAAGATGAGTCAGATGGATGGTATGACAGGTGCTGCTGATTTAATTAAGAGAGCCATGAGCTGGGGCATGAAGTCCATAGCCATCACTGACCACGGAGTTGTGCAGTCCTTCCCAGATGCCCATAAGCTTTTAGGAAGAGATAATCCTGATATGAAAGTTATTTATGGAGTGGAAGCTTATCTAGCACCAGATAGAAACAAATCTGTTGTAAATGCAAAGGGTCAGAGCATAGATACAACTTACTGCGTACTAGACTTAGAAACCACAGGGTTCTCACCTGTAACTGAAAAAATAACGGAAATAGGTATAATGAAGGTAAAGGATGGAAAGGTAATAGATTCCTTCAGCACTTTTGTAAATCCAGAGAAGCCTATTCCGCCAAGGGTAGTGGAAGTTACAAATATAACTGACGACATGGTAAGAAATGCGGAAACCATTGATAAGGTATTCCCTAAGATGCTTGAATTCATTGAGGGGAGTGTATTAGTTGCTCATAATGCTGAATTCGATATAGGATTTTTAAAGCATAATGCTAAGGTTTTAGGTTATGATTTTGACTTTTCATATATAGATACACTTCCTTTGGCTCAGGATATTTTTTATGACTATAAGAGCTTTAAACTTGGCAGAATCGCAAAGAACCTTGGTATAAAGGTTTTAGTTGCTCATAGAGCTTTAGATGACGTTGACACTACTGTTAAAGTGTTCAATATAATGCTTGATAAGCTAAAAGAAAAAGGTGCAAAGACCATAGATGATATAAATCAGTGTGCTTTATGTGAGGAAGCATCTAAAGTAGAATACAAAAAGCGTAAGACATATCATGCTATAATCCTTGCAAAAGATTATACAGGACTGAAGAATCTTTATAGGCTCGTATCATATTCTCATTTAGATTATTTCTATAAAAGGCCTCGTATACTTATGAGCATGTATGAAAAGTATTCCGAAGGACTTATCCTTGGAAGCGCTTGTAGCGAAGGTGAAGTGTATAAAGCTGTAATGATGGGAAAATCTGATGATGACCTTGAAAAAATAGCTTCTAAATATGATTATTTAGAGATTCAGCCTCTTGGAAATAATGATTACCTAGTTAGAACTGAACAAGTTGATAGCAAGGAAACTTTGAAAGATATAAATAGAAAGATTGTAAGACTTGGAGAAAAGCTTAATAAACCTGTAGTTGCTACAGGTGACGTTCACTTTATGGACCCTGAGGATGAGATATATAGACGTATATTAGAAGCAGGTCAAGGCTTTAAGGATGCCGATGATCAAGCACCATTATATCTTAGAACCACTGAAGAGATGCTTGAAGAGTTTTCATATTTAGGCAGTGAAAAGGCTTATGAAGTTGTTGTTACTAATACCAACAAAATAGCTGATATGTGTCAGCAGATAAGCCCTATTTCTCCTGAAAAATGTCCGCCACATATAGAAGGTTGTGAGCAGACTATTAAGGATATAGCTTATGGAAAGGCCCATGAGCTTTACGGGGATACTCTTCCTGATATTGTTCAAGATAGACTGGACAGGGAGCTTGACTCTATAATAAAGAATGGATTCTCCGTAATGTATATCATAGCCCAAAAGCTTGTGTGGAAGTCTAATGAAGATGGATACCTTGTTGGTTCTAGAGGATCTGTAGGTTCTTCCGTTGTTGCTTATATGACGGGAATAACGGAGGTAAATGCATTGCCGCCTCATTATAGATGTCCAAAATGCAAATACTCGGATTTCAAAGACTACGGCCTCAAAAATGGTTTTGACTTGCCAGACAAAGCTTGTCCTGTGTGTGGCGAAATGATGGATAAGGATGGTATGGATATACCTTTTGAAACCTTCCTTGGATTCAATGGAGATAAAGAGCCTGATATAGACTTAAACTTCTCTGGAGAATATCAAGCAAAGGCTCATAAATATACAGAGGTTATATTCGGAAAGGGAACGACATTTAAGGCAGGTACCATAGGAACCATAGCTGACAAAACAGCCTTTGGTTATGTGAAAAAGTATTTTGATGAAAAGCATGAAGAGGTAAATAAGGCAGAAGTCCTTAGAATTTCAAAGGGATGTACTGGAGTAAAGAGAACTACAGGACAGCACCCAGGTGGAATCATAGTAGTTCCTAAGGGAAGAGAGATATTTGAATTCTGTCCCGTACAGCACCCAGCTGATGACCCGGAATCAGATATCATAACAACCCATTTTGACTATCACTCCATAGATCAGAACCTTCTAAAGCTCGATATACTTGGTCACGACGACCCTACGGTAATAAGGATGCTTCAAGACCTTACAGGAGTTGATCCTCAAAAGATACCACTTGATGATAAAGACACAATGTCATTATTTTCATCAACAGAAGCTCTTGGAGTAACACCAGATCAGATAAATTCCAAGGTAGGAACCTTTGGAGTTCCTGAGTTTGGTACTAAATTCGTTAGAGGAATGCTTGTAGACACTCTTCCAAAAACCTTTGGGGACCTTTTGTGTATATCAGGACTTTCCCACGGTACAGACGTGTGGCTTGGAAATGCCAAAGACCTTATTGATTCCGGAACAGTTACACTTAGTGAAGCTGTATGTACAAGAGATGATATAATGATTTACCTTATTAAGAAAGGACTAGATCCTAATACGTCCTTTAAAATAATGGAGCTTGTCCGTAAAGGTAAGGCTTTAAAAGATCCTGAGAAATGGGCATCCTATGAAAAAGATATGAGAGAGCATGGTGTACCTGAATGGTATATAGATTCCTGTAGAAAGATAAAATACATGTTCCCTAAAGCCCATGCTGCCGCTTACGTAATGATGGCCTTTAGAATTGCTTGGTTCAAGGTTCACATACCAAAGGCATATTATACGGCGTATTTCACTATAAGAGCCAAAGCTTTTGATGCTGAATTCATGATTTTCGGAAAAGAAAAGGTAAAAGAAAAGATGAAGGAAATAAGCGATCAAGGTAATGATGCAGCACCAAAGGATAAGGATATGTACGATGATTTAGAAATAGTTTTAGAGATGTATGAGCGAGGAATAAAGTTCCTTCCTATTGATTTGTACAAATCTCATGCTACAAAGTTCCAAATGGAAGAAGAAGGACTAAGACCTCCTATAAACAGTATATCTGGTATGGGAAATGTGGCAGCAGAATCTATATATAATGCTGTCCATGAAGACATACCAATAAGCTCTGTAGATAATTTAAAGAAACGTGCAAAAATCGGAAATGCAGCAGTAGATCTTCTAAGAAAATTTGGCTGCTTAAATGGAATGACAGAAAGCGACCAAGTAAGTTTCTTTGATATTATGCAGGCGTAACTAAATCTTAAAATATTGAAACACATACAGAATGTAATTTTTCTGTATGTGTTTTTTACAAAAACTAAAATTTATGAATAACATCTTCTACACAAGGCATACTATAGATAACAAAGGAAACAAATAGAGTTATAATATAAACTTTTCAAAGTGTAGTTACAGTTACCTATTGATTAAAGTGGCTGATTAATGTATTATAATAAGTGTCAGTAAGAAGTAATCCTTACTGAGAGTCTTAAAAATTGAATATGTGGAGCAAAACAAACAAAGTTTCAGAGACTTTTACCTCTGCGTTAAATCCCATAACATGGGGGCGCAATGGTTTCGACGGGGGTACGGAGTTCTAAGGAAGCGAGTGGAGGGAAGTATGGGCCCGCCTTAAAAAACGATGCACTAAATGTAAACGCAGAAGATAATTTTGCATTAGCAGCTTAATATAGCTGTTCGTTCTACCTTTGAGTCCCACGGCTTAGGATAGGGCGTCGATTAGTGGGGAACCGAGCGTAGGAAAGCTTTGACCTATGAACGGAATTCATGAAGCTACTAAAGTGAAAAGCCTGCCAATGGGCGTTTCATAGAGGGAATGTTAAATCATCTGGCTGCACTCGGAGATGCTTTAGGAGTTTGGCTTTCGGACAGGGGTTCGATTCCCCTCGCCTCCACCATAGATATTAGTCGGGTATGAAAGGCACTCAAATCCCTTGATTTCATTAGGAAATCGGGATTTGGGTGTCTTTTAGTTTTCAGCAAATTTGGATCCAGTAGCGGTATGAGTAGCGGTATGGAAAGCAAAAAAGTTCTTGATAAAATTAAAAAAAAGCGTATAACATATCTTATATCAAGTGTGAAATTGCTTGGAATAAGATAGAGTAAGAGATTAGTGGTAAAGTACACGTTTTAAGATCTGCTTAACTGAATATAGTAAAAATATAAAAAGCAGCCTATTATATAGGTTGCTTTTTTGTACCTAAAATTTCATTTATCTGAAGATATAAGAAAACTATCATTCAATATATGGGTTATCAAAAAAATACAAACGAAATTATGTTATAATATTATAAGTATTAAGAAAATTTAGAATAGGGGGGTGGATGTAAATGGCGGTCTTTAATGAGGATACCAGAGTTAAAATACCTGCTACTATACAGTATTTAAAGATAGGATATAAATATCAGTCCCTTAGGAATGCTGATGTGGATTTTCATACCAAGATATTTATGAATAGATTCAAGCCGGCACTTGAGAAGATAAACAGAAGGAAGTTTTCTTATGATGAGATTAAGGAAATCCTTATGGATATAGATAATGTCATCAAGAATCATGACTTAGGGAAAGAATTTTATAAATGGATTATCAATCCTTTAGATAGGGTAAAGCTTATTGATTTTGAAAACGTTGATAATAATGATTTTGCTGTGGTTGATGAGCTACCTTTCAATATCGTAGAGGGAACAGAGGAAGGATCATTCAGGCCTGATATAAATATACTTATAAATGGTATGCCTCTTGCCTTTCTTGAGGTTAAGAAGCCAAATAATGAGGGTGGTATTCAGCAGGAGTTTGACAGGATGATAAAGAAGCGACTGAAAAATAGGGATTATGCGAAGTATTTTAATTTGATACAGATGGTGTGCTTCTCTAACAATATGGAGTATGAGGAAGATGATGACTCTGAGGATGTGAAGGCTGGATCATTCTATACTACACCTAATGGAAATAGTACAAGCTTCTCATTCTTTAGGGAAGATGATGAGAGATATATTGCGGATTATCCGTACAAAGATATAAGTGAGAATAAGATAAAGGAAGTTATGAGAGACTGCGGATATAAGAGTTCAGAAGCAGATACTCCAGAGTTTAAGGAGAATCTGAGAAATGATTCACCATGCAATAGTTTCGTTACATCTGTATTCGATAAGGAGAGATTTTTATATTTTTTACAGTATGGAATCATGTTTGTTGAGGAAAAAGTGCCTCAGAAACATATAATGCGTTACCCTCAGTTCTTTGCTACTAGAAAGATAATTGAAAGGCTGGAGTCAGGGGGAAAGGGCGGCATTATATGGCACACTCAGGGCTCAGGTAAGACAGGTCTTGCAGCTTTTGCTAACAGGGTAGTGAGAGACTACTATGGAGAGAAAAATATAAATACTAGGTTCTTCTTCGTGGTAGATAGGATAGAGCTTTTAAATCAGGCAAGTACTGAGTTTAAAAACAGGGGACTTAATGTGGTCAACTGCAGCAGCAGAGCAGACTTTACAAAAGAGCTTAATAAGAGTCTTTCAACCAATATTGACAGTAAATCAATAGGGGAAGTCTGCGTTGTTAATATACAAAAGTTTGAGGAAACCATACCAGAAGCTAAGAATGATTATGATGCTAACGTTCAGAGAGTATTCTTTATAGATGAGGCACATAGGAGCTATAAGATGACAGGAGAGTTCTTCAAGAACCTTATGACCTGTGATACAAACGCTGTTTATATAGCTCTTACAGGAACACCTCTGCTGACAAAGAAAGAGCGTTCAAACCTTAAGTTTGGTGATTATATTCATAAATATTTTTACGATAAGTCCATTGCAGACGGATATACCTTAAAGATTAAAAAAGAAAATATAGATACTGTGGCAAAGAAGGAGATATTGAATAATCTCCAGATAGAGGATACAAAGCTTGATGAAAAAGAAGTTTACGAATCTCCTGAGTACATAAATGACCTTGGACAGTTTGTAGAAAAGGATTTCAATAATTTTAGGCTTCAAAATGGAGATAAGACCATCGGAGGCATGGTGGTATGTAGAAGTAATCCTCAGGCAAAGATGATGCAGGAATGGTTCAATAATAATTCCAAGCTTAGTACAGGACTTGTCATCTCAGATGAGAACAATGCTGCACAGTCACAAATCAATAAGAGCAATCAGCTTAATTTCAGGGAGACTAATGCTCCTGATATTCTTATAGTTAATATGATGCTTACCACGGGCTATGATGTTAAAAGGCTTAAGAAGATGTATCTCTTAAGGGGACCTCATGCACAGTCTCTTCTTCAGACCATATCAAGGGTAAACAGGCCTTATAAATCACCTACAGGTAAGATTTATAAATATGGATATATAGTTGATTTTGTTGATATAACCCATGAATATGATAAGACTGTTGAAGCGTATATAAAGGAGCTTGAGGAAGACCTTAATGAAAATGGGGAAAATGAAGGCTCATTGAAGGGGCTTGTAATAAATAAGGATGATATAAATAAGAAATATCATGAGTATCAGGATAACCTCGATGAGATCATAAGCACTGATAATCTTGAAAAATTCTCTAAGCAAATCGCAAATTTTAATAAGGATGCACTTTTTAAGATTAAGCGTCTTTTAAACGGTATAAAGGAGTGTTATACGGAGTTTATACTTTCAAGTGCGTCAGATTACGCAAAGCAGATTGACTCTGATAAGGTGAAGAAGCTTACACGCACAGTTCAGGAGAGGATAGACTTTATAAATTTGAAGACAAATACAGTAAGCATGATGGACGTTATCTCTAATGAAGATATTGTTCATATACTCTATGAATTTATAAAGACTAAGATAAGCATACTCAATCTAGGTGAGCTTTCTGAAGATGATGAGAGGGTAAGACGTTTCACTGATATAGTCAAAGAAGTTCAAAATGAGGTAAAGAAGAACAAGAATAAAGAGGACGTTAAGATTGTAATGCTGGACGAACTTTTGCAGAAGATATTTAACAAGCTTGAAATAGCAGATTTAGACCAGCTTGATGATATTTCAGATGAACTTTTACAGGCACTATGCAACGCAAGAGATATAAACTACGAAAATGACAGGCTTTCCAGAAACTATGGAGGTAATTTCGGATTTGTTAAGACTTATCAGGATGCAGTTGAGCTTTATCAGGATGCTGACAAAAAATCAATAGAGAGACTTCTTCTTGCAGCATATGAGGATGTTAAGGATAACCTTGATAATGATGTGCTTTTGATTCAGGGAAGGGATAACTTTATAGCTTCTATAAAGCATGATATTACAAAGATACTTCTAAAGGAGAAGATTTATTCATCCATAAAGAAGTTCTATGACAAGATATTAAGTGAGCTTTACACTAATATTCAGTTATTTAAATAGGGGGAGATTTTACAATGACAGAGATATTTGATTTAGAAAATAAGATTAAACAGATAATAGATGAGCTGAAGGGGCTCTGCCAGACAAACGGACTTTCAAACCAGGCATCTGAGGAAGTGGTTATAACCGCAGTATTCCTATACAAATTTCTTAATGATAAGTTTATGTACAACTTAAAGGAGTTTGCAAAAGAGATAGACATGGAATATACAGAAGTATTGAAAAATGAAAATGATGAGCTTGATGCTTTTTATGATTCATACCCACAGGATGTAGCGTTTACTTATGATGAGACAATTGAATATCTTATAAATAAGGTATCATACAATGAGTTTTACAAGCTCTTTGATAATGCACTTGAGAAGATATCAAATGATACGAAGAATGAAGTCTTCAGCATAGATACAGCAGATGGAGGAAGAAAGCCACTATTTACAAGGATTACAGAAAATGTTGAGGTATCTAAGAGGAATAATTTTGCAAAGAATATCTTTGGAATCATAAGTCAGGAGAGGTTTGACTTTGGCAGTGCCTTTAAGAAAAATTTTGACTTCTACAGCACTATATTTGAGTATCTTATCAAGGATTACAATGTGGCAAGCGGAGTATATGCTGAGTATTTTACACCTCAGGCCATTTCAAAGATTATATCAAAGATACTTGTAAATATGACTCCTGTGGAGGATAAGATATATGAGATTTATGACCCGTCAGCAGGTTCAGGCTCCCTTGTGCTTCACCTTGCAAATGAGCTTGGAAAGGGCTCTTTTGGAGAGAAGGCACATGTTTATACTCAGGATATATCAGGTAAATCATCTAGATTTTTAAGAATTAATATGCTTCTTAACGGGCTTACGAGCAGTCTAGATAATATTATTGAAGGGGATACCCTTGATACTCCAGCACATTATATTATCCCTCATGATCCAAGCTCAGGAGTTAAGAAGTTTGATTATATAACATCTAATCCTCCTTTCAAGATGGATTTTTCATCTACGAGGAATTCCATAGAACAGAAATGGGAGAAGACAGACAGATTCTTTGCAGGAGTGCCTAAAATTCCAAATAAGAAGAAAGAGTCAATGGCTATATATCTATGCTTTATACAGCATATCCTATGGTCATTAAAGGATGATGGAAAGGCTGCTATAGTAGTGCCTACAGGCTTTATAACAGCTCAATCTGGAATAGAAAAGAGTATAAGAAAACAGATAGTGGACAACCACTGGCTTAAAGGTGTAGTATCTATGCCTTCAAATATATTTGCAAATACAGGCACAAATGTATCAGTTCTCTTTATAGATAAATCCAATAAGGAAGGAAAGGTAATGCTCCTTGATGCATCAAAGCTTGGCACTAAGGTTAAGGATGGCAAGAATCAAAAGACAGTGCTTAATGATGATGAAGTGAAGAAGATAGAGGATACATTTATAAATGCAGAAGCAGTGGAAGATTTCAGCGTTCAGGTTACATATGATGAGATCACAGAAAAGAACTACTCCCTGTCAGCAGGTCAGTACTTTGAGGTAAAGATAGAGTATGTGGACCTAACCCCAGAAGAGTTTAATGAAAAGATGAACAGCTATAAGGAAAATTTAAATAAGTATTTCAATGAAGGAAGATCTCTTGAAGAAGAAATAAAAAGGAGATTGGAGGAGTTGGAATATGAAAGTTAAAGTATCAGATATAGCAATAATTAATAGATGTAGTATTGGAGATAAGTGTAAAATTGAAAAAATTAAATATTTAGATACTGGAAGTATTATTGAGGGAAATATAATTGAGTATAAAGATTTACAAGTAGGAAGAGATATAATTCCAAGTAGGGCAAAAAGATTAGTAAAAGATAATACAATACTATACTCAGCTGTTAGGCCTAGACTTTGCCACTATGGGATATTAGACAAACCAGCTGAAAATACAGTAGTATCTACAGGGTTTATTACTATTGATGCTATAAAAGAGAAGGTTGACCCTTATTATCTATATTGTAAATTAATTAAAAGGGAAATGACAGAGTATTTAGCTTCAATTGCAGATACAGCAGTATCTTCATATCCGTCCATAAATCCTAGTGATTTAGGAAATTTAGAGATAGATATAATTGATGATATTCATAAACAAGAAGAAATATCTATATTATTTAAGAATGTTGAGAATAAGATTAAGAATAATAATAAAATTAATTTTGAATTAGAATCAATGGCAAAGACTATTTATGATTATTGGTTTTTGCAGTTTGAGTTTCCTAATGAAGAAGGTAAGCCTTATAAGTCATCAGGAGGAAAGATGGTTTGGAATAAGGAATTAGGAAGAGAAATTCCGGAAGGATGGGAAGTAAAGAATATTTTCGAATGTATGGATGTCATTTATGGAGTACCATTGTCAACAGAGTTGTTTAATAAAGCTGAAGGAATACCTATAATTAGGATCAGAGATATTTTAAATAATACAGTATCTGCAAAAACAGTAGAGGATGTAGATGAGAAATACCTTTCTAAGAAAAAAGATTTATTAATTGGAATGGATGGTAATTTTCATATGAATTTTTGGAGTAATGATGGGGACTGTATAAATCAACGAATAGTCCGTATTAGGGATGCAAATAAAAAAGTATCATCATTACAAGCTTATTATGAAATAGCACCATATATTAAAGCAAGGGAAGGAAATGTTGCAAGATCTACAGTAGGGCATTTGAGTGATAGAGATATGAAACAATTAAAGATATTAGTGCCTGATAGAATGTATATATACAAATACTTTAATAGTATACTTGAAGAAATGTGTATAAATAAATCAGAAAACCGATACTTAGCATCTCTTCGAGATTTTCTTCTACCTCTTCTTATGAATGGACAAGTTGGATTTAAAGAGAATGTAGGAGAGAAAGAGATGGAAGCAGGTAAGGAAGAAGTTGCTGCTTCGGTACATGGGAAATAGGAACTTTAGATTAGGAGGAAGTATTTTGAAGCAGAATAATACAGAAGAATTTTCAATGAAATTTTACGGTATGCTTGAAGAGTTATTGCAACAAATTAAATGTGTAGGGGATTATAATTATAAGATCTTAAATGCTTTAATGGAAGGTGAATAAAATACAATGGATTGTAACTATATAGCTTTAAAATATTATAGACATGCAGTTGAATTAAAAGAAATATATGAACTAGTTAAAAATGGCGTGGTGGTTCATATTTTTACAAATCAGGATCAGAATGAAGTGCTTGATGTTATAAGTGGATATAATCAGTGTTTAAAAGATGCTAAAGAGTTGAGATTTGTGAATGTGTATAGAACTGATTATATGCTGCAAGATGATGAAATTATAGCATTGGATAATAAAATATTAAATGCTGAATTTTATGAGAAAGTATGTAAATTAAGGGAGGTAGGTTTTAACTATCAACAATATGAGATTATTACTGCTGAAAAAAACAATAATTACATTGTAATAGCAGGAGCTGGTACTGGAAAAACTACAACAATGATAAATAGGCTCATATATTTAAGAAAAACTGATTACAGTTTTGATTTTAGCAAGGTTATTCTTATAACATTTACTAATAAAGCAAGTATTTCAATGAGAAATAAATTACTTTCTACTTTAGATGATTATTTTACAGTGACGAGGGATAATTTTTATCTTAATGTAATGGATGAAACTTCAAGTGCAATTATATCAACAATCCATGGTTTTGCAAAGAAATTAATTAATGATAATGGTGAAAATATTAATATAAATAAAATGGCAGAGATAAAATCTTTTAAATATCAAAGACAACGAGCAATAACTAGTGGGTTGGACTATCTATATAAAGAGCATACAGAACTATACAAGGTAATAAAATATTACCCATTATATCAGGTGAATAGAAGGTTAGTTGAAATATGGGAAAAGCTTGATAATTACTCTATTGATTTGAATAACCCTGATTGCAAAGTTGATTTTGGAGAAGATGAAAAGAAATTTAGTGAGATATTAAAGATAGTCTTAGTTAAGGCACAGCAGTATTTAGATAATAACAAGGATTATGAATTTGAAATTGCCGATTTAATGAAAAAGCTTGCATATAAAGATTTGTTAATAAAAGTGAAAAACGATTATGACTTGATAATGGTAGATGAGTTTCAGGATAGTGATAATGTACAAATTGAATTTATAGCAAAATTCAGTAATATTACTGGGGCTAAACTTTTTGTGGTTGGAGATGAAAAACAAAGTATCTATAGATTTAGAGGTGCTGAGCATACTGCATTTGGTAAACTTAAAAAATCCATTGGAGAATATAAAGAAAAATGTTATGAGTTTTCTATGGTTCGTAATTATAGGACTGATTCATGTTTATTAGAAGATATTAATAATTGCTTTATTAAAATAAGTGAAAATGTTGAAAAATTTAATTATGATGAGAAGAATCAAATATATTCCCTAGAGAATAAAGAAGTTAAAACAAAAATAGATTTAATAAAGCTTCCTAAAGAGGATATTAGGGCAGTTGGAGATTTTTATGAAAGTCTTCTTAAGAATAAAAAGAATGATGAATATGTTGCGGTTTTATTTAGAACTAATGAGGATTTAAAGGATTTTAAGAGATTTTGTGATATGGAAAGTTTAAGGTGCAGAATTGATGTATCTGGACAATTCTTTAGACATCAAAGTGTAAGAGATTTTTATATAATGCTTAAAGCTTTAACTAATTATAAACAAAATGAGATTATATACTCTTTGGTTGACAGTCCATATATTAACACTTCTATTAATAAGAAAGTGATAATAGAAAATGATACAGATAAAATACATGACTATCTAGATGATATTCTTGATAGGGAAGGATGGTATAAATATACAAGTCTTGTAAATAGCATGGATTCACTATCTCTGATTGATAAGGTCATAGCTGAAATAAATCCTATAAAGAATTATTATGAACATGAATATTTTAAGGCTAAAAGAAATTCTAGGGATGCAAAGAAGACAGCATATGCAAAAGCCTTGGAATATAAGATAAATCTTGAATATTTAGTATATCTATTAAAAGATAAATTCGCAGATAATGTGTCATCTATTGAGGCTATACAGAGTTTTTTGAAAAATAAAATTGCTACTGATAATTCAGTAGATGTTAGAAGACTTGAGAAAGTGATTGATGAAAAAGGAAAAACTCAGATAGATGAAGCTGACTTTCTTCAGTGTTCTACGGTTCATAAAGCCAAAGGTCTTGAATATGAATATGTAGTTTTACCTAAAATGAATAATGAATTTATTGTGGGAGGAAATGTAGATATCATTATAAGAAGCAATCTAAATGTAGTTACAATTGGTTTTAAAGTGAAATTTGGAAATGATGAATATATGAACTCATATTATATTAATTATAAGAAAAATGAGAAGGAAGAAATAATTGGTGAAGAAGCTAGGCTTCTATACGTTGCAATGACTAGATGTAAGAATAGGCTGTATTTAAATGCTGGGGGAGTAGTTGGAACAGAAGGACAAAATAATTGGAAAAGTCTTATAGGGGGAGCTGTATCTTATGTATAAGGTGAAAACGCATAATAATTCTAAAGAGTATTTTAATAATTTAATTATTGAGAAGGAAACACTATATATCACAGCAAACTCTTCAATATCTCAAATGATTATAGAAAATAAAAAATTATCTTTAAATGAGAAAGTTAATGTGATGGATATTGAAAATTTTATTAATATGATATATCCAATTTGGAATGATACAATGAATCAAATAAGACTTAAAGCAGTACTAAGAAGTTTTTTATTAGAGATGAAAAGTAAAGAAACGGTTGCAGATAACATTAAAGTGCTAAATTACTTAAATGATAATATTTCTATATTGCTCAGTGATTTTAGATATTTATATGAATCTGGGATTAGACATATAAATGAGACAAAAGATGATGTGAAGTCTGTATTTATAAGAAAGATATATAATGACTTTATAAATGATGAATATTTTAAAAAGGTTAGTCAAGAACTATCATCTAATAAAGTTTTTGAATGTATAGGAGATAGTAGTTGTAAGTATTATATTGGGAAAGTTAAAAAGTCAAATGAAGATAGAGCTAAGAAAGAGTTTGAAGAATTAAAGAAGTATAGTCATAACATAAAAAGGATTTATTTTTATAATATTAGTAATATTGATCTTAAGAGATATATGCTTATTGAATCATTAAGGGTATCGGGTTATGAAATTGAATTTAGGATTCCATATTATGAGGATATACCTGTGCTGAATAAATGCTGGGATATGGTTTATAAAGATAAGGATTTATTTGAAATCACTATAGATAAAGATTATTGCACACCTACTAAGAGGAATATAAAGTATATTAATTTTCTTAATGGGATGAGAACTGATTTCCCAACTGATGAAGATGTGGTTACTAAGAGTTATAAAGAAGTATATGATTTTAAGAAAGATATTAAAGATGATTGTTTCATAACATTTTATAAAGGTAGTATTAATGCTAGTATAGATAGAAGTAAGATACATATAAATGAGCATTGTTATCAGACTGCTATAGGAAAATTTTTGTTGAATTTATATAAATGTGGAGTTGAAGATTCAGATGTTAAACTTGATTTTTCTATGTTTAGAGAAATGATTACATCTGGATGGATTGATTATAAAGAATGGAATGGAACAAAGCTTAAAGCATATCTTATTGATAATGAAGAGTATTTTTCTGGTGTTAAAAGTATAAATGAGATAATACAAAGAATTTATGGGATAAAAGAAATATGTGAAGTCTGTGATATATTTGAAAGTCAATCGAAAAGTAAAATAGGAAATAATAAAACAAAAGCTTTTTTAGCAAATCCTTTTAAATGTCTAAGCTATATAAATACTGATAAGTATGATATTACAGTAGCATATTTGTTAGAAACTACTTTGAAGTTAAAAAGAAGTATACTTAAATTATATAATAATGAAAATCAATATATAAATATTGAGATGCATTTTAATGATTTATATTTATTATTTAATAATAAATATATGAGAAGTCTATATGTGAATGGTACTGATATTGAAAAAGTTACCATTAAAAAGATTTATCAACTTTTAAAGAATCCAGATGTTATTGGGAAAAGGGTCTATAAAGATGATTTGTCAGAAATGATTAGTTTAAAGCTTCTGTTTGCATCCAAGAGTGAAGAAAAAGAAAATGATTTTTCTATTGATCAGCTTGAAGGAGTAATTTTAAGAGATTCATTATTTAAAAATTATAAAATTCTCCATATAAGTGACTTATCTTATCAAGCATATAAAGAATATAGTGATATGCATGATAAGTCATTTAGAGTTATGTCTCAAGGGGATATTAAGTATTTAATTGATAAAAATCTTATTGGACAAAATAAGATATCAGCATTTCAAGCACTTAAGTTACAGTATAAAAGTGAAAAATCCTATCAAAGTTATATAAAATTTGCATTGGGTAATCTTTTTATTAATTTTAATGGAAGAATAGAGTTTAGTTGGATAAAGGGGATTAGACGTGATGATACTGAGTCAATAATATTTAAACAGATTGAATCTATATATAAAAATCATGTATATGTATCTAAGGGATTAGATAGTAAAGAGATAGATATTGACGAACTTGACAGGAAGTATATTGATTATAGTAAAACTGAATTATACTCATCTAAAAAAAATATACCTGAAGTGGCTGCTTTAAATTTAGATTTTTGTGGAGATAAGTTTTTATTTTCATCTATTATAAATGATTATCCTATTTATAAATCTGATTTTCATCAAAGACTAGTTTTTGCAGAGCTTGTAGGCATATTAAAAGATGGCATAGAGGATGGAATTTCTAATATTAAGAAATATTTATTTCCGTTATTTCCTCAATGGCAGGATGTTGAGAAAACTAATATATTAGATTGCGAATATGTGAGAAAAAAGATTAATGATTATAAATATTTTGATGGAATGAACTATCCAAAAGAAATGGATAAATTATATCTTTTAAAGAGTAGATATATAGTTGGTGAGAAAAATAAAATAAGAAATAGATATAATGATAGACCTTTTACTCCTGATAAATATTTTAATGAGTTCATAGATGATTATATAACTGATGCTGAAAATCATGGTGGTAGACATTGTATGATGTGTCCTTATTGTTTTGTTTGTAGAGAGGGGGAGTTCATAATTGACAGTATCTAATGAAGATAAAAAGATGTTCTTTACAAAACTATCAAAGCTATGGACTAACTTTAAGGATTATTCCTATATTAGTGGCATAACATTATCTCATGATCAAATTAGTATTATTGAGCAAAATGAAAAACAGATGCTTATAGAAGGATATGCAGGGACTGGGAAAAGTTTAACCTTACTTTATAAATTTATAGATATAATTGTAAGGGAAAATAATAAAAGAATTCTGTTTGTTACATATAATTCTGCACTTATTGATGATACTAAGAAAAGATTAAATTTATCAAAGGAATATATAGATAATGTTAATAGGCATGAAACATTTGTTATGACATTTCATGAGATCTCAAGTAAAATTCTAAAGACGATAAGAATTATTAATAAAGAATGCAATTATTTAACAGCTGATAGGATTAAAAAGTTTGAAGATGATGAATACCGTAGAATAGCATCTATATCAGCAAGATATATTCAAAAAACTGGCGAAATGTATAAAGTGATTTCTGATGATGAAAAACTATATTCTACTCATAATGAAAAATTTATAATGGATGAAATTAGATGGATCAAAGCGATGGGATTCACTAAGCTTGAAAACTATCTTGCGACTGAAAGAACCGGAAGAAGTAAGAGTATAAGACTTACAAGAAATCAAAGAAAAACTATTTTTAGAATATATAAAGAATATCAGAAAGAGATGGAAAGCTCGAAATATGGATATGCAACTCTTGATCTAGAAGATTATGCATTAAAAATATTAGAAAACAGTACTCTCATTGAAGACGACTTGAAGTTTGATTATGTATTTGTTGATGAAGTACAAGACCTTGATCCTATGCAAGTTATGGCATTATGTAAGCTTACAAAAGGAAATATCATACTGTCTGGTGATGCAAAACAGAGAATATATAAGAAGTGCCCTATAAAATATGAGCAGCTGGGTTTGAATGTAAATCAAAAAGGTAGGAGAAAACTTTTAAAGAAAAATTTCAGATCAACTAAAGAAATAGTGAATCTTGCAAACTCATTAAGATTTTATGACTCTGATGGTAAATACAATACAGAGGACTATGAAAAACATGGGGACAAACCCATAATAAAATATTCAAATGATATCAATAAGATTCTCAAGTATGTTGTTAATGAGATTAAGACAATACAACATGAAAATCCAAAGGCAACAATAGCAATTGTTAATAGAGAAGAAATAAAGAATAGGACTGGAAATAAAAGCAACTTTAGAATAGGGTTAGAAATGCAATTGATGCAAAGTTTAGTTGATGTAAACACATATAATAAAAAGTTTGATTTTTCTAAGGAGAAACAGATTTTTTATACGAATGTATATGATATTAAAGGGCTTGAATTTGATGTAGTCTTTGTTATGGATTTTAATAAAATATATTATCCTTACAGTGAAGGCATTCAAAAGATTAAGGATAATAATGATAGTAAGGATGAAAGTTCACTAAATGATGATTTAATTGAATTCTATAATACAGAGAAAAAGCTTCTTTATGTAGCCATGACTAGAGCTAAAGAAAGGTTATATCTTATTGCTAGTGGGAATTTTAATAACTCTATATTGGATCCAAGTAAAAAGATATCAGAATATATATTTGATTTTGAAACCAAGGATTATATTTCTAATGGATTTAAAAAAACTGATATTGAATCTGGTAAATCAAAATATAATAATGTTGGTTTTGGTAGGATTTTAAAGGACAAGCAGGAGTATAAGATTCAAATGGATATAGATAAGTCTATGCTAAAAGAAGGTCTTAAATCTCAAACTAAGATTGAAAAAAATGAAATCAAAGATGCAGTTACAAATGAAGATTACCCAATAGCTAATCAGGATAATTTGACTAGGGATGAGATAATTGAAAAGATTATTAAACCTGTATTAGGTAAAAACAAGATACGTTTCATTGATAATAGATCTAAAAAAGGAGCCTTTTGGGTTATAGGTGGAATGGAAATTGCTGATATTCTTAAGGTGTTTAGTAAATATAAAGTGTCATTTATCTTCAAAAAAGATGGTGGACGAGCAGTTTGGTATACTAAATAGTTATAAAAACATTTGGGAGTGATGTTTTATATAAAGGAAGCTATGTATTGTATCTACTGGAATAATGACACCGCTCTCTATAGAGACAGCAGACGAGCTGGCTAAAGAGGGGATTAAAGTTACAGTATTAAATATTCATAATATAAAGCCTTTAGATATAAAATCTATATTAAATAATGTTATAAAGTGCAATAGAACTCTTTTTGTTGTTGAAGAAGCAAATAAAATTGAAGGACGAGGGAAACTATTGCATATGGGTTACAAGGTAAATGTGAATTCAGAATGAAACATATTGTTATAAATAATAGATTTTTACAATCAAAAAACAGCAGGGTTGCTTGCAAAGTATGGTATCACAGCTTTAAATATTATTAAATAGGCCAAGACACTACTAGAGTAAATAATTTTTTATTTATACTGATGAAAATACAGCAGCTTAATATAGAAAGCTGCTGTATTTTTTTGCTATGAAAACCACTGGCTATGCCAGTGGATAAAAAGGCTTTAGCTCTGAAGAAAAAAAGAAATCCTATGATAGAATGAAAGCGACTGACAATCGCAAAACAAAGAAATCATAGGAGGTGTCGCATGGTAAACGACATAGACAGATTAACACATTCAAAATGGAGGTGTCAATATCATATAGTATTTGCGCCGAAATACAGAAGACAGATAATATACGGAAAATATAAAAGTGAGATTGGAAAAATATTGAGAGAAATATGTAGGAGAAATGGAGTAGAAATAATAGAAGCTAATACATGTCCGGATCACATACATATGTTAGTAAGCATTCCACCGAAAATGAGTGTATCAAAATTTATGGGGATTTTAAAAGGTAAAAGTAGTCTAATGATTTGTAAGCGTCAAAGTTTTAGTGTCTTCAATAATTTCAAAAATAGTATTAAAATATCCTAGTAAGGTAATACAAGCTTTACTAGGATTAATTTTATTTCTTTTCTTTAACTTTTATGCTTTTAGGGATCTTAGGAGACCAAGG
>JALEZF010000015.1 GCA_022773025.1 Clostridium sp.
TTTTAAACCTAATACCTTTGATAAGCCTACAAAATCTTATTTCCTGCTAGGCTTGTTTGCCATACAGAAAATCATCCAAACTTATTAAATTCTCAAAGAACGTGCAATTCTATAAAATATTAAGCTAGTTTTTCATAACTACTTAACAGAACCCAACAAACATTTAGTTTTACTTAAGATGTCTTTTGGCATCCCCTTGCGCCAATTTATGTTATACATAATTACATTACAGGAAATTAATTCAAAAGTCAATATGTCTATATTTTTTCATTTCCAGGAATAATTTTAGATTTTATTCAAACAATAAATTTATATCATATTAAAAGGAGCGATAGTATGAAAAAATTTGTTTGTACGGTATGCGGTTATATACACGAAGGAGATACTCCTCCTGAAATCTGCCCTATATGTAAAGTTGGAGCAGATAAATTTGAGGAAATAAAAGAAGATATCATTTGGGCCGATGAGCATAGAATAGGAATTTCTAAGGACCTTGATTCAGAAATGTTAGAAGGTTTAAGAGCTAACTTTATGGGAGAATGTACAGAAGTTGGTATGTATCTAGCCATGGCGCGTCAGGCAGACAGAGAAGGATATCCAGAGGTTGCTGAAGCTTACACTCGAATTGCCTACGAAGAAGCTGAACACGCTGCTAAATTTGCAGAAATTCTTGGAGAAGTTGTTGTGGCTGATACCAAATCTAATTTATCTGCAAGAGTTGAAGCTGAATATGGAGCCTGTGCAGGTAAAAAGGCCTTAGCTTCTCTTGCTAAGAAAAATAATCTCGATGCTATTCACGATACAGTACATGAGATGTGCAAAGACGAAGCAAGACACGGAAGAGCCTTTAAGGGCTTATTAGATAGATATTTTTCTAAATAATAATTTGGAGGTAAAAACATGAACAAGATAAATTGCGATGTAACTATATGTTCTCATAACAGTAGTGGAGTATGCTATTCAAATCGTGTAAACATGGGAGGTAAAGGTGCTGAAGATTCATGTGATACATGTTGTGGCTCTTTCTTAAATAAAGACAACTATTCTAATTTGACTAATAATACAAACTCCAGCGGATGTTGTGACGCATTAGTATGTGAAGCTGAAACTTGTATTTATAATGAAAATAAATTATGTAGTGCCCAGTGCATTTCAGTTTCAGGTAATAATCCGTCAATATATACAGAAACAGCTTGTAAAACTTTCAAATCAAGATAGGAGACAACTATGAGTGAAGATAAAATTATATGTATATGTAATCAGGTGGATGAAGATGCCATAATAAAAGCTATAAAAGAAGGTGCCATTACTATAGAGGCAGTTAGAGAAAAAACCGGTGCTACAGGTGGCTTCTGTCACGGAGCTAGGTGCGGTAAAAAAGTTGAGGAATTGATAAAAAAATATAAATAAACTTTAAAAGAGTCTGTAAATCAGCTAATATAAGCTGTTTTCAAACTCTTTTTTTATGAAATCATTTAATCAAATTTATGAGAATCAAATTCAATAATCTTTTCTATAATTTAATCTATATATAAACATCTATTTCTTCCAGCTTTCTTAGCTTCATATAAAGCTCTATCAGCCTTGTTTATATAATCTCCATAATCTCTAGCTGAACCTATATAAGCAGTTGAAATTCCTATTGTTATAGTGATCCTGTCACTTACATCTGAGAATTCGTGCTTTATATTAAGATTTTCAATATTATTTTTTATTTTGTCAGCACTATCCATAGCTTCTCTTTTATCAGTATTAAGCATTATAACTACAAATTCTTCTCCACCATATCTTGCTACAAAATCTGTGCTCTTACAAGATTTTTTTATTTCCTTTGATACAAGCTCTAGAGATTTGTCTCCTTCAGGATGTCCGTAATTATCATTGTACTTTTTAAAAAAGTCCATATCTATCATAGCAAAAGATATTGGCATTTTTGTTTCCTTATAGAGAGCCCAATTTCCCGCCAAATACTCATCAAGAGCTCTTCGATTTGGTATTCCTGTAAGTCCATCTGTCACACTTAGCTTTTTAAATAATGAGTTTAATTTGTTTATTTCTCTAACTCATATATCTTTTCTCTATTCTTTTCATCTTCAAATTTTTTATGGAGATATTGAGTATACTGATCATCTTGTTTTTTCCTTAAGTTATCTTTCGCCTTTATGTACTTTTTCATATAAATATTTGCATTTTCATAATCTTTAAGAGTTTCATAATCAAGATATATATTTTCAGCATGTGTAGCTTCATAGTAGGAACTACCTCTCTCCTTAGCTAAAGCTTCGGAAGCTTTATGAAATTCTAAAGCTTTATCATACTGCGCTCTATCATAGTATATATCACCATATGTATCTGATAAGTATATATCAAAATCAACATATCTAAAATCATTTATATTTTCCTCATATCTTTTAGCTGATATATCTAGCAATCTTTTGGCTTCTATTAAATTTTGATTTTTTAGATTCATCTTGGCTTTTAGAAGATACATCAAAATTACAGTATCATCCTTCATCTTTTTTTGTTCTATCTTTGCTATAATTCCTTCTAAATCACCTATAGAATTTGAAGCTTCTTCTAGATTTCCAACCTTAATATAAGATTCTATCAAATTAACTAATGCATAAGACTTGTAGTATGCATCTTTTCCCTCGTCCCCAGAAGTATAAGTTAAACTTTCCTTTAGGTATTTTATAGCTTCCTCATAATTTTCTAGGTCTAGGTAGTTTATAGCAAGCTCTACTCTATTCTTCATTTCTAAATCTGCACTACCTTGCTCTTTTGCTAATTCAATGGCTGCTAGTTGGTACTCTATTGATTGTATATTATTTCCTGAAACAGCATGAACTACGCTGGCTTTCCAGTAACTTTCTACAACCTCATAATTAATAGCTTTTGATAACTCTAATGATTTTTCAGCTAACTCTATACTCTTTGAAAATCCATCAGGAAATCGCAACTTGTTCGATGATCCTTTTCGATAAAGTTCAATCAATGTTTCTTTATTATAACCAGTCTCACATATATTTACTGCTTCATTGAATCTTTCATCAGATTTCTCATACTTCTCTTCATAAAGATAAGCCTCAGACAAAGTATAGTTTATCCAAATTTTAAGTTTTTTTCGGTATGTTTGTCAAAAAGCTTTCTGGCATTTTCTAAGTAAATAATTGCATCTTTATTGTCTGAATTCATTATTTTTATAAAAGCTAATATGTAATTTGCCTTTATTAATTCCTCCTTGTTAGAGGAAGTATTCAAAGTACTTTCACAATTATTTTTTATATCCTCTAACTCATTTTCACTAATATTTCTTATATTTTGAGAGATAACCATATCTACAATGGAGTTCTCAGTACTAGAATACATCTTATCCTTTTCATTATTCTTCTTTGAAATATACATTGATCCAATTATAATACTTATCGTTAATTTCACAATTAATCCGATTGTAAGTTTTTTTTCATGCTGTCTCCCTTCAAGCCTGTAATTTCCTTTGTTTATAATAACATCCTATAAATGATATAATGTTATTATAAGCAGTTACCATAATCATGTCTATATTAAATACTTATAAATCATTCGAAAAATACAGAAAACTCCAGATAGCTTTCTACCTAAAGTTTTCTTTTACTTCCCATATTTTTTATATAAGATTTGATTCAAATGATATACTACTGATGATACTATAATTATTCCTGCCGCTATGCCTGATGCTGTTTTAAGGGGTGAAATGCCATTAATCTTTGCCATCTCATTATTTCCCCTTATCATATAACTCATGGTATAGTAAAGACTTCCTCCTGGGACAAGCGGAATAATACCAGGGAATAGTAAAACCGTAGTAGGCGCTTTAATTATCCTTGCCAAAACCTCTGAATAGACTGTGGTAAATATGGCAGCTATCATATTTGCTATTAGGATATCTGGTTTGGCGTGATGTGCTCCCAAATATACACACCATGTTATAAGACCTCCAACAGAGGCATATAAAAGCCTCTCTTTTTTTATATTACAATATCAATCCCATCAATTCATCTTTAAAAATTCTCTCATCCATTAGTTTCAAATTTTCAGATATTCTAGGCTTAAAGGTCATATTCTTTAATATATCATTGTCCAAATCAACTCCTGGAGCAATCTCTTCTAATACTAGACCATCTTTGCCTAATCTGAAAACAGCCCTCTCTGTTATATATAGAACTTCTTGGTTTATTTTTGAGGCATAGTCTCCGCTAAAGGTTATCTGTTCCACTGTATCTATAAACTTTTTCACTTTTCCTTCGTTTAATATATTCAGTCTTCCGTTACTAATTTCTACTTTTAAGCCTGATGCAGTAAAGGTACCACAGTATACAACTTTTTTTGCATTTTGAGTTATATTTATAAATCCTCCACAGCCAGCTATTTTTGTTCCAAACTTGCTCACATTTATATTTCCATATTTATCACATTGTGCAAGTCCAAGAAAAGCTATATTTAATCCTCCGCCATCATAAAAATCAAATTGATTGCATTGGTCTAATATTGCTGATGGATTTAAGGAAGCTCCAAAGTTTAGTCCATTAGCAGGGACTCCCCCTATAGGTCCTGACTCTACAGTTAAAGTCATAGTGTCTGATATTCCTTCTTCATTTGCAACACTAGATATTCCTTCTGGCATTCCTATTCCTAAGTTTATTACAGAATCAGGTTTTAATTCCATAGCTGCTCTTCTTGCTATTATCTTTCTTTCATCTAATGGAAGGGGGTCTGTTAAGCTTAGCGGGAACTTAACTTCTCCCGAGTAAGCTGGATTGTATAATTCTGCATAAGTTTGCATATGTGCCTCTGGCTTTGAAACAACTATAGCATCTACATATATACTAGGAATCTTTACTTTTCTTGGGTCTAAAGTTCCCCTTGCTACTATCTTTTCAACTTGCAAAATAACAATTCCACCGCTATTTTTTGCAGCTTGTGCCATTGAAGTTGCATCTAAAGTGGCTACTTCTTTATCGAAAGTAGCATTGCCATCCTCATCAGCATAAGTTGCTCTTAGTATAGCTACATCTATTGGTATAGCTTTATAAAATAAATATTCTTTATCCTCAATATTTATTACCTTTACTATATCTTCCTTTGTTTTTTCATTTAATCTTCCGCCATCAAGCCTTGGGTCTACAAAAGTATTAAGTCCTACTTTTGATATAGTTCCTGGCTTTCCAGCAGCAATATCCCTATACATATGGGATATTATTCCTTGTGGAAGGTTATAAGCTTCCACTTCATTATTTACTGCAAGTTTCTGTAATTTAGGACATAAAGCCCAGTGTCCTCCAACTATCTTTGAAACCAATCCCTTATGTCCAAAGTGATTTAGTCCCTTATCCTTACTATCACCTTGTCCAGCAGCATATATTAATGTCAAATTATTTGGGCTTCCACATTCTAAAAAACTATTCTCTATCTCTGCTGTAATTGCTTCAGCATGACCACTTCCAATAAAACCACCAACTGCTACCACACTGCCATCTTTTATTTTTTTAACAGCATTTTCTAAACTTACAATTTTGGCTTTCATATTACTCTCTCCTAATAATATTATATATTTTGATATTTGTTTCTATTCCACTATAAATAGCATGTCTGTGTTTTGTGGAATATTATAATCTATCTACTGTTTATCTCTATCTAGAAAATATAATAAAACTTCAGTTCTTTCCTTTTGTTTGCTCTCCATATCTTCTTTGCTCCACTTGTAGAAACCTTCTCCTGACTTTGTTCCAAGCTTATTTTCTTTAACCTTTTCATTTAAAAGTGCTGATTGTTCAGTATAATTACACAAGTCTTTGAACAAATATGAGGAAATATTATTAAATATATCTAGTCCACCTAAATCTGCACTACATAGAGGCCCTGTCACTGAAAGTCTTCTTCCATGTCCATATTCCATAGCCTTATCCACTTCTTCTGGTTTTGCCCAGCCTTGTTCAACAATATACATAGCTTCTCTTAAAAGAGCAAGCTGTAATCTGTTTCCTATAAAGCCTAGACATTCTTTCTCCATCTTAACTGATTTCTTTCCTATGAAATCAACCCATTCTGATGTTATATCTACAGTTTCCTTGCTAGTTTTTTCTCCTGGCACTACTTCTACTAATGGTATTAATTGAGGTGGATTCCAAAAGTGTGCTATTACTACTCTCTCTGGATGTGTAGTAGCTTTTGCAATCTCACTTGGGCTAAGTCCTGATGTATTACTAGCTAATATAACTTCTGCTCCACATAAAGCATCTAATTTTCTAAAAATATCTTGTTTAAGATCTAAATTTTCTGCTACAGATTCAATTATAAAATCTGTGCCCTCAGCAGCCTCCTCAAGAGTTTTTACCCCTTTAATTCTGCTTATTATCTCTTGGCACTGCATTTCATTAAGTGTTCCTTGAATTGTCAATCTATTTAAGCTTGATATTATATTACTCATACCTCTATCTAAGCTCTCATCACTTCTTCCGTACATTTTTACATTTAGTCCTGCCCTAGCTGACAAAAGTGTTATTCCATGTCCCATGGTTCCAGTACCTAGGACTGCTATATTCTTTATGTTCATAATTATCACTTAACCTTTCTAAAAATATTTATATTAATATCAAAAATGCTCCAAATATTATTACACCGGTGACTAATAAGTCTACTATGCAGAATCCCATAATATCTCTCGCATTTAATCCTGCTATAGCTAGTGCTGGCAAAGCCCAGAATGGTTGAATTAGACAAGCCCATGCATCTCCCCAAGCAATTGACATAGCTGCTACACTTGCATTTACTCCTAATTGTTGTGCTGATGGCATTATTATTGGAGCTTGAAGAGCCCATTCACCACCACCTGAAGGTATAAATATAGTACAGAAAGCAGTACTTAATTTTGATAGTAAAGGTAATGTCTTTTGACTTGCTATTCCTATAATTCCATTTGCTATAGTTCCACCTAATGAAATTCCACTTGCACCTACTCCAACCATCATACCCATTATTCCAGCATAGAATGGAAACTGTATTATAATACCTGTAGTAGCTTTAACTCCTGATGCTGCTGCATTTAAGAACTTACGTGGAGTTCCATGAAGAAGTATACTTAAGAATAAGAAAGTAAAGTTAACTACGTTTAAGTCAAGCTTAAATCCGTTTTTAGTAAAATAATAAACCATGAAATAATTTTATTTCTATTTAATACTTTCTATTTGATATTATCTATCGCAAAGTTCATGCCAACTTTAATCTTTCACGAAAGCCTTATTATATTGAACTTTAGCTATGTGTATTTTTTATACATGTATATTTTTTATACATATTTAAAATCGTTTTCTCACTCTTCTTCAATGATATGTAGCTTTATAAAAAATATGTATAGTTGCTATACATGTCTATTTTTTATACACACTGTCTAAAAAAGACTAGTATACACTCCCTAGTTCTATTCTTTTTCAAATTGGTCTGTTATGAACGTTCTAAAAAAGACTAGGGTAAATTCCCTAGCCTTTTATATCTAAACTCTATGCTTTTTTATACTCTAATCTATATTGTTCAATTTTTTTATATAGATTTGCTCTGCTTATCCCTAATAATTTTGCTGTTTTGTTTTTATTCCAATTTGTCTTTTCTAAACAATCTTCAATAGCTTTTTTCTCAACATCTTGAATCATATCATTTAAATTTTTTTTCTCATAAAGAATATTTTCATCTTTATCCGTTACTATGTTTTCTGGTAAATGCTTAACTTCTATTATTATACTTTCAGAATCTAAAAGATTAATAGCTCTCTCTATTACATTTTCAAGTTCTCGTATATTTCCTGGCCAATTATAGTTTTGTAGTATTCGAATAGCTTCCTTTGATATTCCTTCCACATATATTCCTAATTTATTTGCTACCTTCACTCTAAGGTGATCAGCCAACAGTTCTATATCCTCTCTTCTTTGCCTTAAAGGGGGGATCTCTACCTTCATAACATTTAATCTATAATATAAATCTTTTCTGAACTTCCCCTGCCTTACTGCCTCTTCTAAATCTATGTTAGTAGCTGCTATTATTCTTATATCAATTTTCCTCGGACTATTTCCTCCTACCCTTTCTACCTCTTTTTCTTGAATGACTCTAAGGAGTCTTACTTGCATGTCCATAGGCATTTCTCCAATTTCGTCTAGAAATATGGTTCCTTCGTTTGCAAGCTCAAATTTCCCCATCTTGCCACCTTTTTTTGCTCCAGTGAAAGCTCCTTCATCATAACCAAAAAGTTCTGATTCTATTAAAGCTTCCGGTATAGCCCCACAATTTATTTTAACTAATGGATTTAATGCTCGTTTACTTGAATTATGTATTGCTGTGGCATGAAGTTCCTTTCCAGTGCCACTTTCCCCTATTATAAGAACTGTGGAATCCGTCTTTCCAAGAAGCCTACATATTCTTTTAACTTCTAAAGCCTTCTTTGATATGCCTATTATATTATCAAAAGAATACTTTGCATCCCTTTCCTTTCCTAATTCGCTTTTATAAAATTCAACTTCCTTTTTCAATCTGTTTAATTTGTTATTTAGAAAATTCAACTCTTCAATGTCTTTAAACATGATTTTTCCTATAGCTCCGATTATTTCTCCACTTTCAGATTTTATAGGAACTCTCATGGCTATGACTTCTTTATTTCTAATCCACTGCATGTCTCCATATTCTGTTCTACCAGACTCTATTATTTGAGGAAGTCTTGTATTTTCAATAATTTCTTCTACATGTCTTCCTTCAGGATTATCACATTCAATGAATTCTTTGTAGCATTTACTCATCATTTGGATAATCCCATCCCTATCTACAACTACTACACATTCCTTTGTGGTGTCCATTATTATATCTAATATATCCGAGCTTATCATATACATTTAGCAAAGGATGATATTCTCCCTTCCTTCACTAAATTCACCTCTTTTCTTTATATTGGTATTTGTAAATATTATTATATATTGTAATGATATACTAAATTTTCACATAATAAAAGTACCTATCCTTTATATAAATAGGTACTTTTCATCATATATTATAAAATTTAACTTTCTTTAAGCATTTTATCCATTTCATCATTTAAAACATTATAAATGGCTTTGGCTACGCCTAAATTATCGTTACTATCTGTTATATATTTAGCTATAGCCTTAACTTCTGGAATAGCATTCTTCATAGCAACACTCTCTTCAAATATTTCAAACATAGAATAGTCGTTAAAGCTATCTCCAAGAATCATCACATCTTTTGGATCTATTGACATCTTTTTAGCTACTTTCTCCAAAATAATTCCTTTTTGAGCATTGATATCAGTTATCTCTATATTGTCTCTAAAGGAAGATGATATAGCTAGACCTGGAATTCTACTTATAACCTTCTTCATTTTATCTATAAGTTCTATATCCTTATGAAAAGCTACAAATTTTCTAATTTCTATTCCATCATCAAAGAATTTTTCTATGCTATCAATGTACTTAAGGCATGTAAAGAACCCTTGTGTTTCAGCAATGCTTCTAGCTTCTTCTTCTGTTATCCCCTTATTAAAGGTCATAGTTCTAAACACAACCTCTTGTAGAGCCTCTTCTCTTGTAGATGTTGTAAACACACCTTTATCTGTAAATATACGGGCAGGAAGCTTATTTTCATTTAATATATTTATTATCTTCTTTGAAGCTTCTTCATTTATATTGATTACATCTAGTATATTTCCAGCTTCATCTCTATATTCTGCTCCATTTGAAAGTACACATTGAGCCTTTATATTATGTTTCTCTAATATCCCTTTTACACTATCATACTCTCTTCCTGTAGATATTGTAAATATTATGCCTGCTTCTTCCGCTTTTCTAATGGCTTCTACAGTTTCTTTATCTATATCATGTTTGTCATTTAATAAAGTACCGTCCATATCTGATGCTATAATTCTTATCATATGTATCACTCCGTTTCAAAACTATTTTTTACTTCTTTAATATATTAATTCATAATTATTATAAAGCACTAACCTGGCTCTTTATACAATTCTACAATTAATAAGAATTAAAGTTTTTGAATTACTTATACTATCAATCTTTGATTATAGGTATATATATTTCTTAATAGTGCTTCTTGATTGAAGATATTAAAAAATGTATGCTCAATGATGTATATCTTTTCTTCTAGATGGCATTTGTTCTGAAAATTTGCTTCCTTCTTCATATTTCGCCTCGCTATATCTAATCTCCTACTCCAAAATCAGTGTTTTCAAAGAGCACCTCTATTTTTTCGTTTTTTTCTAAAAACCTATATTCTTTTTCAAACCACTTAATTAGTTCTTCGTCTCTTTTTATCCTCGTAGTATTCTCAGTGAAAATATTTATAGTGCCGTAATCAAAGTTATTTAGTACTATTTCAATATCCTTTTGTATCATCTCTTTACTTTGTCCCTTTATTCCTACCATGAGACAAATTGATGAAAAGTACTTTTTCACTTCTGTATAATCTTTGAATTTTGCATTTTTATTTAAAAATTCATTTCTAAAATCATTATCAAAACTTTCTACACCTATTTTGAAAACTATATCTATACCAAAAAAATCTCTCATTTCTTTAAGCCTATTCCTATAGCACCAGTGACTTTCTAGAAATAATTTTTTTATATTTTTTTCTTTTATTATATTTCTTATATGTTCCAAAGTGTCTTTTGGAAGCTCAAAACAGCTTCCGGAATTTATCACTTCCAGAACTCCATAAGTTCCTTTTATATTGTTTAAAACTTCTTTGTTAATTTTATTTATTTCTGAAACATCAGTCGAATTATCTTCTATATAATCGCAAAATGAACATTTTCCCCATATACATGGCAAAGCTTTTAAAAGTACTATTTCCCTTTTATTTTTTCCTGTAATTAAATTGTATCTATCCATATTATTTTTCTCCAATAGCCATACTTTTAATATTTACTGGAAGCATTTTTATAATTGTAAATACCACTCCAAAACTAATAGCTTTATCTAACAAGTCGGTAAAAATTTGAGTAGAAAAAACTGACGTAATTATACTTATTCCTGAGTTTTTAAGTATTGCAACTAAAATACTTGATCCAGAAGAAGTTACCCCTTCAAAAACAAAAGATGCAATAACTGCCGCAGCAGCAGAACCTAATATGGTAACTAATATAATTGATATTACTGATTTTACGCCTTTAAATTTTTGCTTCTTAAATAGCATTCCTGTGCTCAGCCCAACTATTATTTGTACAGGCATAAAATAAAATGATATTGGATCAAAAGTTACAGCATTAAAAATTGAAGATAAACCTCCAACCATTGCCCCACTTATAGGCCCAAATAATATTGAAACTAAAATAGTTCCTATTGTATCAATATAAATGGGAAGTTTTAATGTTAATGCAATAAATCCTCCCACTAAATTTATAGCTATTGCTAAACCCATAAATATGATTTTCTTATTATTTCTGCTATCCATAATTTTACCTCTTCTTTCTCGAATTAATTTAAACCGTATTTACTGTTATTCAATACTTTTAATATATCTTTTTTATGCTCTGGGAATATTCTAGTGAAAAACATCTCCATGAAACCCTTGGAATCAACTTCAGTTAACACTAGACAATTAGGTTTTTCTCTATAAAAGTTTCCCTCATCAACTAAAGACATTCCTATAGCCTTGCCTTCAGTTACTATATCAACGTAATATTCCATTCCAGAGCATAGATCTGGATTAATAAAGTATGCTACAGCTAAAGGATCATTGATCACACATCCTAATGTTCTTTCCTGATTCCAGTGAAAATCTACATAAAATTTTGTGATTTTCACTATGAAATCTCCTAATGGTTCTTTAAACTGCTTTATCATCTCTATATAGTTTGGTGTTAATATACATTGTCTTGTTACATCAAGGCCTACCATTGTAATTTTCCTATTTAGTTCTTTAAAAACTTTTTCTGCTCCATGGGGATCTACCCAAAAATTAAATTCTGCTACTTGAGAGCAGTTTCCAAAACTTTTAAAAGCTCCTCCCATAAGAACCAATTCCATTATACATCTCATAGATTCAGCATCTTTTTCTAAACACATAGCAATATTAGTAAGGGGCCCTAAGGCTATAATGGAAACATGTTGTGACTTTACAGTCTCTAAAATGAAATCCACTGCCCCCTCTTTATAAAACTCTTCTTCTACCTTTGGTAGAAAACTCTCTCCAAGGCCATCACAACCATGAGTATCTTCAGCTGTTATAAGTTCTCTTTTTACCGGTTCACATCTTCCAAGATAAACCGGTATATCTAATCTATCTAATTCTTTAAGAATCTTTAATGCATTTTCTGCTCCTTTTTTTCCATGAACATTTCCTGATGTTATTGTTATACCCACCACTTCTAGTTCTTCTGACTTTAAAGCCAGCATTATAGCTAAAGCATCATCAATCCCTGGGTCACAGTCTATTATTACTTTCTTTTTAATCATATTTTTAGCTCTCCTTATGATATAATTTCAAATTTTAGGCAACAAAAATACCTTGAGAACACCATCTCAAGGTAAAACACACTTATAGTCTTATTTTCATATACTTTATTTAAGTTTCATTCTCAAATTGCCACGATAATAAAACCTATAAATAAAGAATAAAAAAAGTCGCACTAAGGGTATAGTACGACTATAAAGTCTTTTTTCCCTAGTTTTTTATAGAGGGATGGTTACGAACCTCTCCCACAGAATTCTGTGGATTTATTATTAAATTACAGTGCTTATTATAACAATATTCATAGATTATATCAATCTTTATTTTTTAATTTATGTTCCACAAAAGGTTCTGTAAGGGCAATTTGAAGTTTCCGGTATCTTTGAGTATTCCTTATGTTCTTTTGAATGTTCATATGGTGATGAAATCACATATAGAAGCTTTTTCATGACTTCAAAATCTCCTTTGTCCGCTGCCTCTATTGCTTCTTCTACTCTATGATTTCTTGGAATTACAGAAGGATTTGATTTTCTCATTAGCTCATAAGCTTCCTCTTTTGTTTTAGACTGTCTTTTTAATCTTTCTTGCCATAATTTATTCCAACGTCTAAACTCCTCGCTTTTAAACATTTCTTTTTCCATGTCCTCATTGAATGTAAGACTAAGAAATGTATTTGTATAATCCTCCTTGAATTTCTCCATCATAGCTAGTAAATCTTCTATTAAAGATTTATCTTGAATCTCCTCATTAAAAATTCCTAGCTTACCCCTCATTATCCTCATCCATTCTTCATAGAATAGATCTGAAAATTTAGCAATTTCATTTTCAGCAATTTTTATAGCTTTTTCCCTATCCTCATGTAGTAATGGTAGCAAAGTCTCAGCAAATCTACATAGATTCCATTGAGCCATCACTGGCTGCTTTGAATAAGCGTAACGTCCATTAACATCTATGGAGCTAAATACGGTATCAGGATTGTAAACATCCATAAAAGCGCAAGGACCATAGTCAATAGTCTCTCCACTTATGGTCATATTGTCTGTATTCATAACACCATGTATAAAACCTACACTCTGCCATTTAGCTACAAGGAAAGCATGAATCTTTATGATTTCCTTAAGAAAATCAATGTATTTATCGCTATCATCCTTTATGTAATTGTAATGTCTATTAATGCAATAATCAGCTAGAGCTTTAACATCATACAACTTTCCAAACCTAGCTGCATATTGAAATGTTCCAAACCTAACGTGACTCGATGCTACACGGGTTAATATAGCTCCCTGCTTTTCTTGTTCTCTATATACAGTTTCTCCTGTCTTCACTACAGCAAGACTTCTTGTAGTGGGAATGCCAAGACCATTCATAGCCTCGCTTATTATATATTCCCTAATCATAGGTCCAAGCACTGCCCTTCCATCTCCTCCACGGGAATATGGAGTTTCACCCGAACCCTTCAGTTGAATATCATATCTTTCACCTAAAGGTGTTATCTGTTCTCCTATAAGCACCGCTCTTCCATCACCAAGCATTGTAAAATATCCAAACTGATGTCCAGCATAAGCCTCAGCTATATACGCTCCATTCTTTACTTCTTTGTTGCCCGCAAGTATAGAAATTCCATTATCACTTTCAATAGCCTCATAATTTAACCCTAAGGATTCTGCTAAGGCCTTGTTAAGGATAACTAGCTGTGGGTGGCATACTGGATTTAAATCAATTTTACTGTAAAATATTTTAGGTAATTTAACATAACTGTTATCAAAGTTCCATCCTATTTCTTTTATATTAATCATATCCTCCCTCCTTTTTAATTATCCTCTTCATGTATTCTAGAAATACACCACTTTCCCTCATGGTTCCTTAGCTCTAATTCAACTTTATTTTTCCCAAATACTCCTTTTGCATCATTCAGTACAAATTCCACTGTAACTAAATATGTATCATCATTTATTTTTCTAGTGTCTAAAGTCTTATACTGCGTTACCCATGGACTCGAAACTCCTGTGACCCATGCATAGTTTTTGTCTCTTTCCATCTTATTAGCAAAATCTTTTTTCAAAACGCTACACATAACAGAATATTGAAGAGGCCCACTCCTTTGTTTTACTCCTTCACAATATAAATTCACCGCTTCCTTCATTGAAGATGCTCCAAAATTATCTAATGCTTCTTTAAACAACTTATTCTTTTCTTCTAATTGATTTATATACACCTCTGAATCATTAATATTATCCTTAGCCTGTACTATATTGCTCCTAATAAGTATAATTGAAAGCAATATTAGTATCATTATAGTTGATAATCTCTTAGCCTTATTCACTATCAATCTCACCTCTATTCATCACTACATCCACAAAGTCAATGTTTCAGTTCTATGTATATACTTTTACCATTCTTGCATATAGTTATTCCCTAATTCACTAAAAAAGTCATATTACTGTACTAATTTATAAAAACATGTTATCCTATTGCTTTGGAAGAACTGACTTAGGAGGGATTTGCTTAGTGACTAATGATATGACAACTGGAAGTCCAGTTAAACTTATTTTGTATTTTTCTATACCTTTATTAATAGGTAATATATTTCAGCAATTCTACAGCATGGTTGATACCATGGGTATAATGATAGTTCAAAGTGCCTTAAATATATTTGGTTCAGCAGCTATAGCTTCATACACTGCTGCTTCAAAAGCATTGCAACTTGTAATACAGCCTGCCGTGACCTTCGGTGTAACTATGTACGCATATTGTGCTCAAAACCTTGGTGCCAAAAATTATAATCGTATAAAAGATGGTGTAAGGGAATGTACTAAAATATCTGTAATCACCAGCATAATAGCAGGATTAGTCCTTATATTCTTTGGAAAATACTTTATAATACTATTTATAAATAATCCTGATGAGACTATATTAAGCTATGCATCACAATGTCTTAATATAGCTGCAATATTCTTCATTCCACTTGGACTTATATTTATATATAGAAATGCTCTTCAAGGAATTGGAGAATCTTTCATTCCAATGATGGCAGGTGTTTATGAATTGACAGCAAGAGCTTTGGCAGCTTTTATACTTCCAAGCTTCTTAGACTACTTAGGAATTTGCCTCGCTGACCCTATAGCTTGGATAGCTGCTTCAGTTCCTCTAGCCTTTACATATTTTAAAAGAATAAAGGCTTTAACGGATGAAAATATAGTTTAATAACTTTATATCTTGCTAAGTACAATTAGCATAACAAAATCCTGTACATACAGTAAAATGTACAGGATTTATTTAATTCAATAACTTTTTTATGCTGTTTTCTATTTCATCAATATACTTCAAATTATTCTTTAAATTATCTATAAGAGCTTCATCTGTTGGTATTTTATATCTATGGCCCAATCTATTTCTATATTTTCTAGATATAATATAGAACTCTACAAAGTCATCGCTTATTTTATTACTATTTTTAATTATTTCCATACCTTCTATTGCAGATATATCTATTTTGAACTTATTCATATCCTTTAAATTAATTGATATGTAATCTTCGCATAGGATGTGGAAATCTAAAAAATATGATCTTATGCTATGATTAATAACTTTCTTTAGTTTATCATCATTACAAGACTCTAAAGATATTAAACATTCATTAAAATCTGACTTCCACTCTCTAAAATCCACTAATAATTTATTTACTCTATCTCTATTAATCAATTAAATCCCTCTCCCTTACTCTAATAAAATCACTATTTTCAATAAAAAAATCCTCTACGAATTTATATAGCTTTTCATAACTGTTATCCTTATTATAAAAAACTATGCCATCATTCAATATATTTTTTAATAATATCCTATCCATATCTTCTTTTAAATTTATCAAATCCACAGTATTTCCAAGCTCTTCTTCTAATAGACCTTCGATTTTTAGTTCTTCATCTAAGGTCATATCACTTATCATAAATATATCATAATCTGAATAATCCTGAAAATCCCCTCGAGCCCTACTTCCAAATATACCAATACATTTAATATCATATTTATCAACTATATTAAGCAAAATTTGTTTAAGGTCCGCCATATTCATCACCCTTTACGTTAAATTATAATTTTATTATACACTATAATTTAGTTTTATAATCATTGATATAACATGAAATATATGCTTTTCATTGATGTTATAAACTAAAAGCATGAGTGAAAATTAAATCCACTCATGCTTTTAAGTTTATTTCTTTATTACATCTAATGCATGTCCATCTGCATTAGGTATTTCTATATCAAATATCTTCATTATTGTACATGCTTCGTCTACTAGCTTTGCACCATTTATCTCAACATTTTCTTTGATGTCTGGTCCACTTAAGATAAATGGAGGTTTATCTCCCTTTGTTGGGAAATGTCCATGGGTTGCTGTAGAGAATTTGTAATCCTCATTAGTTACGTCCTCTTCTATGAATTTACCTATACTCTTTCCAAAAGTGTAACCTTCCATGCTTTCTAAAACAAAGTCAAAGTTTCCTTCTAAATGAAAATTCTTAGCCTCTTCTTTAGTATATACTTTTTCTATGTACTGTGGATATCTTTCTTGAATATCCTTAAGTACTTTGTAAGCCTCATCTACAGAAATATTTTTGCAATACACATGAGCACTGAAAGCACAAGAATGAGCATATATCTTGTAATCTCTTGCAATATTGTTTTCGTCTGTAGTTATATACCCCATATCCTTTAGTACCGTATTCATATTGAAAATCTTTTTTACATTGATTTGTCCATGGTCTCCAAGTAAAACAAAGTTTGTATTTTCATAAATGCCAGCTTCTTTGCAGGCTTCCATAACCTTTCCAACTCTTTCATCTATGAAATCTATAGCCTTTAATACTTTGTGAGTTTCAACTCCTTCATTATGACGCTGATGATCTAAGTATGAAAAATGTACTAGCATCAAATCAGGTGTATACTCTTTTATGATGTCACAGGCACACTCTTGAGCAAAATTATCAAAAGCAGGTGTCTTCATCCAATTTAACATATGCTTATGTCTTTCAAAAATGTGCTTTACCTCTGGTGAGTTTGCACTATCAAAAATCTCTGTTGGGTCAGCATCTGGAGTTGGAGCCCATATCTCTCCTATATTATAATCCGCACTTGAGCTGCACATAACAGGCCATGTCACCGTAGCTGTCTTATATCCTTTTTCTTTTGCTAAATCTATTATTGTAGGAACTTTTATATCCTTTGCCCACCAGTTCCAATCAGCCTTCGCTGCTTCGATTTGAAGCACTTCATTGTGAGCTATTCCATGCTTGTCAGGATAAACTCCTGTGGCAATTGAAACGTGGCATGGATATGTAAGTGTAGGATAAATACATTCTATATCTCTAACTATAGCTGCTTTTTCTAAAAGCTTTGATATATTTTTTGATTTTTTAAATGTTTCAATGTCTGCACTTATAAATGAATCAATTGATATAACTACTACTTTATTCATCTCTTCTCCCTCTCTATCCACTGTTTTAATTCCTCCATTAAAGGAGTATCATCTATGTCGCTATGAGGATAAACCTTGCTTCCCTCTTCAAGAAAATGGTCATAGCCTCTTCCTAGTTCTCGTCCCTTTTTAGTATGCATATCATAAACAAAGTCAGGAATCTCTATTTTGTCATGATTTCTCACTCTTCTCTTAGTGATGCTGCAAAGATGACAAGAGCTTCTTTCCTTTTCACATTGACATAAATATCTTATTGCACCTATAAAAACCATAGGTCTATCTGGAGATTTATAATCAAAAATCTTTGATGTCTGATACATGTTTTGAACTATAGTGTTTGCCATCTTATCTGACATTCCTATATCTTCTATACTTATTATGAGAAGCCTCTGCCACATTATCTCTTCTAGTTCTTCGCTGGTAGCATATAACTCATAACCAATAAAGCAAGCTTCCTTTAACATATTTCTTCTAATGAACTTTTGTAGTGCAGATATACATTCATCTGCGTAATAATCATTTATCGTTTTTACTTCATGCCAATCTTTCATATCTCTCACCTTCAAAAAGGGGCTGTCTTGTGACAGCCCTAATTTAGATATATTGTTATTTTAATTTGCTAACTAGTTGCTCTATAGCCTTTTCTGGGGCAGTCTTATTAACTAAAACTTCATTCATCATTGTAATTACTTCAGTAGCAACTGTGCTTGAAGAATAAGTATCAGCTACGAATACTGGCTCAAAGAAGAATGAATCTGATTGAGCTGGTCCGCTTACTTTACTAGCATCTTTACCTGAGTTTGCAAACTCTTTGTATTCTTTAGAATCTAAAACTGATTGTCTTATTGGAAGATATCCAGTATTAGTTGTTATAGTTAAATTGCTTTCTTTGCTTAATAAGAATTTGATAAACTCATAAGATGCATAAGAAACTTCTTCGTTTTCTGTTTGGTTTAATGCTGTTAATACATTACCACTAGATACTACGAACTTCTTGTCTGCATTCTTTTGTGGGATTTCAACTGCTCCCCACTTTATGTTAGGGTTCTTCATGTTTATGTATTGACTTTCAACAGTGTGTCCTATGTACATTTGTACAACTTCATTTGCAAATGGGCCTGAAAAGAACATATCTTCACCAGCAACTCTCCAGATACCTTCCTTGATATTATCTTGGAACATTTGTAATCCTTCTTTAGCTGCATTTCCATCTGCGAATAATAATTCACCCTTATTGTTTGTGTAATCTCCACCAAATTGTTTTGTAAGAGTCATAAATGCATTTAGTAAGTTGTCATAACCAAATGCTGGCTTTCCTGTTATAGCTGTTATCTTTCTTGAAACCTCAGTTAACTCTTCCCAAGTTTTTGGCACAGTTAAATTATGCTGTTCAAAGAATTTTTGATTATAGAATAATACTTCTGTGTACTTTGCAAATGGTACTGAGTACACTCCTGGTTTTGAATAAGATTCACTTTCCTTGCGATAGGATTCAAATATATCTTCCCAATCCTTCATACCAACTTCTGAATTAGTTATGTATGGCTTTAAATCAACAACACATTCTGATTCCATGTAGTCTTGAACAAAGTTTGTCATAGATAAAACTACTGCTGGGGCCTGCTTTGACTTTATTGCTCCAACTACCTTAGAGTTTAAGTCTTTGCTTGAACCTTGGAATACAGGATTAACAGTTATGTTCTTTTCTTTTCCAACTGTTTCATTGAAGTTCTTAACTATTCCTTCTAGTACTGGAGTTTGATTTCCAGACATGTTGTGCCAAAAATCAATTGTTAAAGGTTCGCTGACTTTAGTAACTACTTCTTTAGCTTTGTCCTTGGAATCATCACCCTTAGAACTAGAGCATCCTCCCATAACAAACATCATGCTGACACTTAATAATAGCGTAAGTAATCTTTTTTTCATTTTTACTCCTCCATGTTTTAAATATTTTTATGGATTTTATCCTTTTAATCCTCCTCTAGAAACACCTTGCATTATTTGTTTTCTAAAGATCAAGTATAAAATCACCATAGGCATGATTACAATCATTGCACCTGCCATCTGGAGATTGATTCTTGATGAGGCAGAATTATTAAAGTGCATTAGTCCAATAGTCAAGACACGTTTCGCGTCAGTATTGGTGACCATAATTGGCCATAAGAAACTGTTCCATGTGGTTATGAAATTTAAAATTCCAATAGTAGCAATAGAGCTCACACTGTTTGGAACAAGTATCTTCCATAAATACTTCCAATCACTGCATCCATCTATTTTAGCCGCTTTATAAAGCATAGGTGGAAGTTGAAGGAAATTCTCTCTTAGAAGGTAAATATAAAATGCTGCCGATATCATAGGAAGCACTATCCCCTGATATGTATCCAGCCATCCAAGCTTGCTTACTGTAACGTAATTTTGAATTATAAGTAATTCGGATGGAATCATCATAGTTCCTAAAAATAAATAGAATATAAAGTTTTTTCCTCTAAAATCTAAAACTGATAGTGCAAATGATGCCAAAATAGTTATCAGTATGGTTATTACAGTTGATAAAGTTGATATTATAACTGTATTCACAAAGTACTGACCAAATGGTGCTGTTTCAAAAACAGCATTGAAGTTAGAGATTAACCACTCACTTGGAAACCATGTAGGTGGAATCGCTACAGATTCACTTACTGATTTAAAAGACGTAAGTACCATCCATATAAATGGGAACAACATGCTTATTGCTCCAGCAATTAATATGAGATATTTACATATATCTAAAATAACTGTACTTTTCTTCTTATTCATCTAATTCACCTCAATTATAATGAGTAAAGCGTTTTGAAATCTGCTTTTGTAGTATAGTAACTGCCATGATTATTATAAATAATATAATGGCTGCCGCTGATGCATAATGGACCTGATTTTTGTTATAGAACATATCATAAATGTAATATACTAAAGTCATCGCACTGTTTGCTGGACCTGGAGTTCCATTAAATAATGAGAATATCTCATTATAAATCTTAAAAGAGTAAATAACCGACACCATTATAACCATCCACATAGTTGGCGATAGTAGTGGAAGTGTAACTCTAAAGAATGTCTTTATTCTTGAAGCTCCATCTATCTTTGCCGCTTTGTATATCTGTGGATCTATCTTTTGAAGTCCTGCTAAGAATAAAATAATCTTAAAGGCTAGTCCACTCCAAATGTAGAATATAGTTACTGCCCAAATAGCAAGCTTTGGATCACTAAGCCATTTTAGGGGCTCCATGTTTAAAAGACTAAATATGTAGTTAAAGTATCCATACTCTGAGTGAAATAATGTTCTAAATACTATTCCTATTGCAATTATAGATGTAACGTATGGCAAAAAGTATAGTGTCTGGAATAATCCTTGGCATTTAATCTTTGAATTAATTAATACTGCTATAAGCAAAGATATAATCAAAGATATTGGTAGTCCTACTCCAAAAATGATAAGTGTATTCTTTAAAGCTAGTAAAAATGATGGATCATTTAAAACATAGCTGAAAGATTTAAACCCAATTCCTGTACCTGTGTCTGTAAGAAAATTAAACTTCGTATAAAATCCCATTCTAAACACTTTTATTAAAGGAAATATAACAAATACTATAGTAAGAATTAAAGCTGGCAGTAAATAAAGATAGGCTTTGATATTCTTTTTTACAGTCTTATTACTCATATCTAAATTCCTCATTTAAACGTAGTCCTGTATTTTTATCAAAAACATAAACAAGATTATTCTTGATTCCTAATTGAACCTTTGCCCCCTCTTTAATTACCGAAATACTATCTATTATTCCTTTAACTACTTGTCCATTTATTTCAAATGTAATCAGCTGGTCTCTTCCACGAATTTCAACAGTTTTCACTACAACTTCTAAATCCCCACCAAGGGTAAATGTCTCTGGACGAATTGCTAATTTCACATCAGTGTGTCCTTTTACTCCAGTGTCTACCTTTAATGTTTCATTTAAAGTAACTACACCATCTTCTAATGTAGCTTCTAACATATTTATCTGAGGATTACCTAAGAATGAAGCAACAAACTCGTTGCAAGGATTTACATACATAGCTTGTGGTGGACACTGCTGTTGTATAACTCCTTTTTTCATCAGCACTATCTCATCTGTGATAGACATAGCTTCTTCTTGATCATGGGTAACAAATATAGCTGTAACTCCTGTCTCCTTTTGTATACGACGAATCTCTTCACGCATCTCAATACGAAGGCGTGCATCTAAGTTACTTAATGGCTCATCTAATAATAGAACCTTTGGTTGCTTTACAAGTGCTCTTGCTATAGCAACTCTCTGTTGCTGTCCACCTGAAAGCTGTCCTGGCTTACGATCCATGTATTCTTCAACCTTAACAAGTTTCGCCATTTCTAAGGCTCTCTTCTTAGCTTCTTCCTTATTTACCTTCATATTTTCCAAAGGGAACATTATATTCTTTTCTATAGTCATGTGCGGATATAATGCATAGTTCTGGAACACTAAACCTATGCCCCTATCTTCTGGTTCTAATTCTGTAACATCCACATCATCAAAATAAATTTTTCCTGATGTAGGCTTTTCTAGCCCCGAAATCAAATATAAAGTTGTAGACTTTCCACATCCTGAAGGTCCTAGGAATCCAGTTAATTTTCCATCTGCAATAGTAAGATTTACATTATTAACTGCTGTTGTTCCTGGAAACTCTTTCACTAAATCAACTAATTTTATTTGCATGATTGATATTCCCCTCTCTATCCATAGTATATGGTTGTTTTTATATCATTAGGATTATTTACTAATGCACTAATAATAGCTGAACATGTTGATAGTTCTTTAATTTCATTATGTTTTCCCTCTATTAATATAGGTATATATTGAGGCTTATATGGAACCTTAGAATTAACTTCTTCAAAGAAATAATACTTTCTAAAGCTGCCACGACTTTCTAAAGCTGCCTCTATCTCTTCTCTCATCTCTTCATCACCATGTTTAAATAATATTCTATTCATAAGACGTGTAGACAAGTCCCTAAGTATGACATCTCTGCTTTTCTGCATCATATAAATACCATAGCCTGCTACAGTTTCATCTAAATCTAAGTAATCATGAATATTTATTTCTTCATTTACAAAAAGAGCTATAAACATGTGATATTTATAAACTTCCTCATTATTCTCTTGTAAAAGGTCTTTAATTCTTTCAAGAAGTTTTATAAGCATTATTTCATAACTTCGGCTTGCTTTGTGATAATAAACCTGCCAGTACATATAGTATCTAGCCATTATATAATCTTCTACAGCATGAACTCCTGACTCTTTTACTATAAGCTTTCCATCTCTTACGAAACATGTCTTAAGTATCCTTTCTATATCGAAAGTTCCATAAGCTGTTCCTGTAAAGTAAGAATCTCTAAGTAGATAATCCATTCTGTCAGCATCAAGTTGGCTTGAAATCAAATCACAACATAGTTTATTTTTATAATCTCCGCTGATTATATCAGCCACTGATTTAGGAAGATTTTTATCCGCATTACTTAAAATCTTATTTATTTCAGTATCTTCTAATAAAATGCGCTTAGTATATTCTTCATGAGATATATTACCAACTAATTCAAAAACATGAGAAAATGGTCCATGACCGATATCATGTAGTAATGCAGCAAGTAATAGAGCTACTTCATCATACTGAGATAAAGCTTCGTGTAAACCTTCAACCTTTTCAATCATCTTCCTTATGATTTGATAAACCCCTAAGGAATGCGAAAATCTTGAATGCTCTGCTGTATGATAAACTTCAAAAACTCCCCCAAGCTGATGAATTCTTCTTAATCTCTGAAAGTCTGCAGTATCAATACAGCTAAGAATAATTTTATAATCCACCTCAATGTAATTATGTATAGGATCTCTAAAGACTTTGGTATGTTGTAATCTTTCAAACATATAACCATTCCCTTTTAGTTTAATTTTAAATTCCATAGATAAATTTAATATTTCAAACTTAATCTAAAATGTCCATAATGTATTTGCATAATTTCTACTATCTCAAAATTCATATTAAAACTTTTTTCGTTTTAATTTTACAATTAAATTTTATTTCAATATTATTTTGATTAAAAAATTATTTCATAATTATTTATCAAATAAAATATAATTCATTATAGCATATCTTTCGTTTATTTTTACCCATTTTACATTAAGAAATATTAAGTCTGTATAAATTCACAATTTTGTGCAGTATTTTTTGTCAAGTTGTTCTTTTTATCAAAAGTTTTACGAATATAGTGAACAAAATTTCATTCAAAGTTCCTTATTGAAATTTGCAACAAATTATTTTTATCAATAATATTCACGTTAAAACTTATGGTATAGCTATTCATTTATGTAATGATTGACTTCATCCTGTAATATTTAAACTTAAGAGAATATAATTAAAAGAAAAAAAGGTACATTAGCCGTTAGTTGCTAAGCACCTTTTTTCTACCGTCTGATCTGTACATTTATTTCTATGTACAGATTTTTCTTTTTAATATTATTATCTTATCTTCTAAAACATCTCTTTGTTAATCTTCCTCTAAAATAGATGTACAATTAGGACATCTAACTGCATTTATATCAATTTCACTACAGCAAAATCTACATTTCTTCGTTGTTGGTATCTTAATTTCTTCAGCTTTATTTTTTCTACTAAAGTTACTCAATTTGTTCATTCCTTTAATTAAAAGAAAGATTAGAAAAGCCATAATAAGAAAATTTATTATTGCAGTTATAAATGAACCGTATTTTATAGTTGCACCAAATAATTGTAAAGTTAAATCACTAAAGTCCTTATTAGCAAAGATTCCTATAATAGGTGATATTATATCGTTTGTAAGAGATTTTACAATACTTTGAAAAGCTCCTCCTATTAATACCCCCACTGCCAAATCAATAACACTACCTTTTAAGGCAAATTCCTTAAATTCATTTAAAAATTTCTTCATTTTCTTCTCCTTTAATCTTTATAAAGATCATCATTTTTTTCATTCATGACCATTTATATTTATCTATATTATAATTATACAATATCATTGTTCTATTAACATTACTTTATCAATAAATTCATATCTACATACTATAATAATATAAATAGTTTGATGGTAAAATATGAATAAGAGTGATAATATACTTAGCGAACTTTTAAAGTCCCTATGCTATAAAAAAACTGATGATGCCTCCAAATCTCATAGTTCCTGCCAGTGTAAAATAGACCCATCAGGGGGGCTGATAGTAATTGCTGTGCTGATGCTAATTTAGATATAGAAGGCGGATTTCAAGACATTGATCCTATTGTGTTTTCAATTATGGGAGAAATCTTAGGATATGTACTTTCAGGAAAACTTCCTTTTAATGTAGCAAACTCAGTAGCAAATTTTTTAGCTTTAGTTAGACAAATCATAGAAACCTACGCTGCCCAGCAGCAATATCAACAGTCTGGCCCAGGAAGGTACTACAGTGCTGCTTATAGAAACGTTACAACCCTCTACTTTACTAATCCATCTCCTAGTCAAAGCGACGGGGGAGAACCCATTACATCAGGGCCTTCATCAAATAAATCATCTAGTAATTCTTACTCTAGGAACAATGAAGAAATAGCTATATTGAAAAAAGAAATCCAAGATTTAAAAAGACAGGTAGAATTATTAAGGAGGCAATAACTTTAACCGCCTCCTTATTATTTATTTTATTTAATATTTAACTACATAGTTACTTTCATCAATTACCTTTACATTGTGATTCTTTTGCAGATATTCTATAATAAGTTCACTAATATCTGTATTTATTTCCTTTATACATTCTGCATTCTCATAGCATGGATAAATAGCCGTATTACTGGCACGATAATTATTTAAAACAATTGTATAATACTTTTCTAAATTGATATCTGTACCACTCTTCTTCATAGAGACAACTCTATTTCCAAACTCTTTTGATAAATCAATTACATATGTTAACCCTCCAAACATATCATAATTGTAGTTTTGAATTTTAGGTACAAGGAACTCCTGGTTTATCTCAACTTTGCCATCTTTAACAACAAAATAGGTAGCACTCTTCTCTATTGCCTCTTTAAGCTGCTTTCCTGTTATTTTAAGAATCTTGATAGTATTAGGATAAGGGTAATTTATTAAAACATCTCTTATTGAAACTTGTTTTCTAAATCCAATAGCACTATCAAATAAAGATAAAGCTGAAAAGTCAGCATTAGAAACATCAAGCTGTACCTGTTGAAGAAAGTTTATAAATGGATGGCCTTTTAGTCTTGCTTCAAAGATATCATCTATCATCATATCTTTATCAAAACTTCCTATTTCCCTATCAAGATATTTTTGTAGCTCTTTTTCTACATCTGTAAATATACTTTCTAAGGCTTCATCTATACCCTCATTTAAAGAACTAACCTTTACAAGCTCATAGCTTGCCTCTTTCGTCTCTGTATCAAGTTCAATCTTAGTGAAATTTTCACCATTATGTACAGGCTGTGCACATATTACACCCTTTATCTTTGTTATAAATGACCTATGCTGATGACCACTTAAAACTATATCTATTGAATCAAATTTTTCTAAAAGCTCACTAGCTTGATTCTCTTTAGTAAGCTTTTCTGTAGGAGTCATATCATCATCTAAGCTTTTTTCAAAGCCACCGTGATAACATACTATTATCATATCGGATTTTTCTTTTAATTCTTTTTCATATTTACCATACATGTCTACTGGATCTAAAAACTCTAAATCAGGAATATTTTTTTCATGCTCCCAATTAGGAATAAAGCCTGTAGTAAGTCCTATACAGCCAATTTTGAATCCATTAAAATCAAAGATAGTATATGGTTTGCTTCCAAAAGGCAATCCTTTAATGTTTGCATTTAATAATTTATTTGATACTTTTTCATAAGCACTGCTTAAATATTCTAATCCATAATTGAATTCATGGTTACCTAAAACATAGGCATCATAGCCTATAGTCTCTAAACATTCTATAATAGGATTGTTCTTCATCTTTTGTTTTGATAGATAATGGGCAAGGGCTGACCCTTGAACTAAATCTCCACAATCTATTTTTAGAGATCCATCATAATTCTTTTCATCTTTTAATATGTAGCTTCCTATCTTCAAAATCCCCAATGATTTCTCATCTACATAGTTGGTGGGATATACATACCCATGTAAATCACTAGTTTGATATATAACTATTTTCATAATTCCCCTCCATTTATAAAGGACTGTCTCAAAATACTTTAAGACAGCCCCTTATAATCACTTATTTAAAATTTACTATTCCCAGATTGACTTTAAAGTAGTCTTAAATCCATCTAGTGTTTTATTAACATCTGCTGTGTTTGGTGAAGCTAAAATTGTTTCCATAACTGTTGATGCTTCACGGTATGCAGCGTCAGCTCCCTGTAAAACAGGGTTTGTGTATAAATTCTTAGTTGCATCTGATAATATTGGAGCAATTAAGCTTCCACTATTCTTATACTCTTCTGAATCAATAGCGCTCTTTCTAACTGGCATATATCCAGTTTCTATAGCCCATTTGATTTGGTTTTCTTTAGTAGTTAAGAACTTTAAGAACTCATATGCAGCAGTTTTTTGTTCTGCTGTAGCACTAGAGAATACATATAAATCAGTACCTTGTTGTAAAGATACAGTAGTTGGTGATGGTGCAACACCTACCTCAAATTTATCACCAACACCTTGTTTAACAAAATTTTCACCAGCATTGGATCCAACATACATAGCTACTTTTCCATTTCCAAATGGTCCTGATAAATATCTATCTGTTCCAGCGATTCTAAAATATCCTTCTTTTACTCCATCTAAGTAGTAGTTTACAGCAGCTTTAGACTCATCGCTTGTTACATCAAAGCTTGGGTCGAATATCTTACCTTCTGCTTTTAAGAAAGTTGTATAATATGTATGTAAAGCATCAAATCCAACTCCCACTATACCCTTCTTATCTTTTATTTCTTTAGATACAGCCTTAAGCTCTTCATAGTTTGTTGGGACCTTTAAGTTTAATTCATTTAAAAGAGTTTTATTATACCATAAAACTTCTGTTGACTTATTAAATGGCATTCCGTATATTTTACCATCGATCTTAACAGTTTCTCTAAGGCTTGGTAAAATATCTTCATAGTTATCAAACTTAATTTTTTCATTTTCTATGTATGGTGTTAAATCAGTTACTAAGTTCTCCTTAATTGGATTGAACATCCAGTCAGGATATGCTTGAGTTAATGTTGGTAGGTTATCAGGACTTACAACTGTAGCTGTAATCTTTTGTTGTAAATCTGGATAACTTGATTGGTTTTGTAAAATTACAGTGATGTTTGGATTAGCTTTCATAAACTCATCTGTTAAACTTTGTAGAGATTTTTCTTGTGCACCCTGCATTGCGTGCCAGAATGTAATTTCCACTGGTTTTGTAATTTCTGTTACTATTTCTGCATTTTCTGCTGTTTTGTCTTTAGCGCCGCATCCAGCAAGTACAGTTACAGTTGTTGCTGCTGCAAGCACAAGCGCTAATATCTTCTTGTGTTTCATATTTTATTCCTCCTATGTTATATGGTTTGACCTTTTTCTGGTAACAATACATCTCCAGATTCATTATAAAGTCTTTCAGGATGATAAGAATGTATAGGCACTAATAGCTTAGGTTTAATTAAGTTTATTATCTCAATTAAATCATAAGGATGCGCATGACCACTACATGAAGCTCTTACGAACTCTATATTATGCTCTGCAAATGAATTTACAAATGGTTCATATGCAGGATCAAAATCACCAAGTGGCACAGCATTTGAGTGAATATAAATTCCACCTTCCTTTAATTTATTTATATGATTCATGGCAAGTGTATCTAATTGCCAGAAAAATTCACCTTCATCATTTAGTAAATCTTCAAATTCGATTTTAAGATTCTTATCTAAGCCATAGTCTTTTCCATCTAACTCATAATAATACGCTTCATATCCAGTTGCTTCTTTTAAAACATAGGCATAATATGAATCTAAAACAACTTTTCTCGAGTTAGTCTTTATTATATTGGAAATCCTCTCGATATTAGAAATATAATAGTTAAATGTAATCTGCTTATTAGGATTACTATCAACAATTTCATTTATGTTCTTCAATAATTCTTCTTCATTTAATATCTCATCTGATCTTATTTTTTCATTAACTTCTTGGAAAGATACGCTAACACCTTCAATTAGTAAAACATCGCAGTTTTCACTTTCTTTACAAAAATTCAAAGTATCATGCTTTCTATATCCATGAAGTCTTATATCTCCAGTGTAAGATATCACTAAATCAGGTGTAGTGATAAGTAATCCAGAAGCTCCATATGCATCGTGGTCTACCGGCATTACCTTTACCTTAATATCTCCAAGCTCTATAACTTCATTTTCTTTTACTCCAACTATATCTCTAGTGTTTTTTCCTTCATTAACATGAAGAGGGAAAAGGAAGTCGTTGTTTATGTTCAATGTATTAAGTAAAGACTTGGTTCCTTCTAATGTATATAAAGGTACTGCTGGGTTTAAGTAATTTATTATCTTTGAATGATCTAAGTGGACATGCGATAAAAATACAGCAGTATTTTTAAAGCTATCCTCTTTAGATTCAAAGCCTTTTATCGAAATTTTAGGGTCAAACATATTATTTATGTATGGTACTAACCCTGCATCTATTAATCCATTTAAATCTCCAGGTTGAACAGGAAGTGTTGGATTATACTCACTTCCAAAATCGAAAAAGATACGGCTGTCTTCATATGCGATTTCTATAATAGTTCCTCCAATGGTAAGAATCCCATTATGAAATGTAATTTTCGTCTTTTTATCCTTTAACGCCACTCTTAACAACTCCTCTAATAATTTGTTTTCTAAATACTAGATATAAGATTAAAATTGGTACTATAGCGATAGTTGAAGCTGCCATTTGCAGATGAACGCTGGTACCACTTTCACTAGCAAAAGAACTTAATCCATTGCTAAGAAGTCTTAATTCTTTAGTATTAGTTACAAGGATTGGCCATAAGAATGCATTCCATCCATTAATAAAGCTTAATATTCCCATGGTAAATAAAGCAGGTTTTGATAAAGGAATCATTATCCTTCTAACAAACTCTAAATCTCCACATCCATCAACCTTTGCTGCCTTATAGTAAGATATAGGAATACTTGTTAAGTATTCTTTCAAATAAAATATATAGAATATACTTGCTAAAGATGGAAGTATTAATGCAGTATATGTGTCAAGCAGATTAAGCTGTGCAATGGTCTGATAGTTTGTAAATACTGTTACCTCATAAGGTACCATTAACAATGCAGCCATACCCATAACTAGAATATTCTTATACTTAAACTCTAACTTTACTAAAGCAAAAGCCGAAAGCACTGAAGTTATAAGCACTCCTAATGTAGTGACTCCTGAAACAAATATTGTGTTGAAAAAATATCTAACAAAAGGAGCCTGCTTCATTGCTAATACAAAGTTCTCCCACTGAGGCTTATTTGGGATTAATGTTGGTGGAATACTAGTTGCCTCTTGATAAGTCATTAAACTTGCTAAAATCATATATACAAAAGGAAATAATGTTATTAAAGCCATGATAACAATAAAACCTTTTGATAAAATCGTACTAACCTTTTTCATTCTTTCACCTACTTAGATATTCTTTTCAATATACGATTCTGAATCAATGTGAAAACTAAAATTAAAATAAATAATATAACTGCTGCCGCCATACCTTGACCATATCTATTTTCAACATAGAATTTATTAAAAATGTAGAAAACAGCAGTGGTAGCACTATCTGCAATACCCGCTTTTCCATTGAATATAGCAAATACTTGAGCATACACCTTAAATGCATTAATGAAATTAACCATTAATAAAAATGTAATTATAGGTATCATTTGTGGTAAAGTTATTCTAAAAAATTGCTGCATCTTAGTTGCTCCAAACATATCAGCAACTTTATAATAATTAGAATCCACATTTCTTAAACCAGAAAGTAAAATGATTATATTAAATGCTAATCCTGACCATATTCCAAATATGATAAGTGTAATCATACTCATGTTAGGGTCATCTAAAAAGTTTATAGGTCCTGCATTGAATATTTCCAGTACATAATTGACAAATCCATATTCACCATTTAATAAATATCTAAACACAATACCAACGGCTATTATACTTGTTAAATATGGTATAAAAAATATTGTTTCACAAATATCTTTATGCTTTATCTTATCGTGAATAGTAATTGCAATAAACATAGCAATTATAAGCCCTACTGGTACAACAATAAATGCATAGAGTGCTGTATTTCCTAATGCTGTATGAAATTTTGGGTCACTTAATACTACTTCAAAATTTTTGAATCCATTAAATTGCAAGTTATTTAATGTTCCTTTTTGGAACGCCATTATAAAAGTCTTTATTAATGGGAGTACACTAAATATCCCAACTATTATCAGTTCAGGTAATAAAAACAACCATGCCTGCGGTGAATTTTCAGCTCTATATTTAAATTTTTTCATTAGTACACTCTAACTCCATTCTCTTGGAAAATATAAATGCCATTATAATCAACATCAAAACCTACCTCATCGCCTTCTTTGATATTTTTAGCTATATCTGTAACTGACTTTGAGTATGTATCATTGATATTGAAATTAACTATACAGTCTTTTCCTATTAATTCTATTGATTCAACGTTGACTTTAAATAATGGCTTTTCACTTAGTTCAAAATACTCTGGTCTAATTCCAACATAGTATTTATCTTGATTCAATTCTCCTTTAAGCCTATCCCCATTTAAAAGGTTCAAATCAATTGAAAAATCTTTAGATGTTAATGTATTTCCATCTTTCCTCATTTCAAAGATATTGATTATAGGATTTCCCATGAACTTAGCTACAAAAAGGTTTGCAGGCTCTAAATATAAATTTTGAGGAATATCAAACTGTTGAACTATTCCTTCATTCATTAATACAATCCTGTCACTTATAGATAAAGCTTCTTCTTGGTCGTGTGTAACGAAAATAGTAGTGATTCCTATTTCTTTTACAAGTCTTCTTATTTCTTCCCTGATTTTCAACCTAAGTCTTGCATCTAGATTACTTAAAGGTTCATCTAATAAAAGAATCTTAGGACTTTGAACTAAAGCTCTTGTTATTGCAACTCTCTGCTGCTGCCCTCCAGACATTTCACCTGGTTTCTTATCTGCTAATCCTTCAATACTTGTAATCTTCATAAATTTTTCCGATATAGCCTTAGCTTCTTGTTTTGGTTTCTTATTCTTTCCAACTGTTAGAGGAAACATAATATTTTCCAAAACTGTCATGTGAGGATATAACGCATAATTTTGGAATACCAATCCTATATTTCTATCTTTAGGATGTTTACCAATAACTGATTCATTATCAAACTTAATATCTCCACTTGTAGGGTCTAAAAGTCCCGCTAATAAGTTTAAGATTGTTGTTTTACCACAGCCACTTGGCCCTAATAGACATATAAGTTCTCCTTCATTGATTTCAAGATCGATGCTTTTCAAAGCTTCATACCCATTGCTGTAAACTTTTCTTAGTTTTTCAATCTGTATCATATTTCACCTCTGTTATTTTCACATTTATCATATTCTTACAATAGATAAAGTTTAATTATACTTTGCAGAAAAAATCCTTTATCTATAATATATATTATTTCTACAAATTTTGCACACATTTTTTTATGTATTTATTGTATTTTTAATTTAATTCATTTCTTACCATTTTTATACTTATGATATATAATTTTCAATATTATAACTTAATAGATCCAATTTAAAATTTAGCTAGTGAAAATATTGATATGTTAGTAGTATTTGCATTTTAGTCATTACAAATACAAATGAAATAAATTATAAAAATCACAACTTAGTTTTATAATTTATTATCACTTTAATTATTAATACCATCACATTACCATAACTTGCATTATGTACAAAAATAAAATTTATGATAAGATATATAAGGACTTTTTTAGAGAAGAACAAACTAAAGAGGAGGTCATAATATATGTCAAATGAAACAAAAGTAAAAATAGTAACAGCTGATCCATCTGCCTTAGGTTTATTTGGACTAGCTATCATAACATTAGTTGCATCATCACAAAAATTAGGATTAACATCAGGAGTATCTTTAGTTTTACCATGGGCAATTTTCTTAGGAGCTACTGCTCAATTAATTGCCTCAATTAACGATTTTAAACATAATAATACCTTTGGAGCTACTGCTTTCGGTGCTTATGCATTCTTTTGGTATGCTATAGGCTTCACATGGCTTATTCAAAATGGTGTCTTTGGCGAAAATCTAGCAGCTATAGCTGATCTAAAGCAATTAGGGTTTGCTTACTTAGGTTATTTAATATTCACATTATTTATGACTATAGGAGCAATGGAAACTCACAAAGTGTTATTTACGATATTTGTACTAATTGATTTCTTATTCATAGGTTTAACCTTATCATCTTTTGGAATAATGTCACATGGAGCTCATATGCTTGCTGCTTATTCAGAATTAGCTATCGCTATCATGTCATTCTACGGTTCTGCTGCCGCTGTTTTAAATACACACTTCGGAAAAGTATTTTTACCAGTTGGTAAACCATTTGGTATATTTAAAAAGTAAAGACAAAAAGGAGGCATATTTTAATGCCTCCTTTTCCAGTTTGTTGAAAAACCCTCTGTTTTTAAACAGGGGGTTTTTCAACAAACTGAAGACTGCTGACACTTTGTCAGCAGTCTGAGACACTTTGAATTAAAGTGTCTCTTTTTCTACTATAGCCTTGAAGCAACTTATATTATATTATTTTAAATAGCTTTTAAGCAGCATTCTTTTTCTTTCTATCTATAATTACTGCTGAACCAATGATAATCATGATTATTCCTACAGCTGCTACGCTTTCTGTAGATATTACTGATCCTGTTTGTGGAAGTTTTTCAGCATTCCCTGTATTCTTATCATCCTCTACTGGTGCTACAGGAGCTTTGCCGTTTATTAGTGGATTAGAATAATCATATACAAGATGCTTGTCCCCTAGAGCTTTTAATGCTTTAACTAATGCATCTCTTATTGGGATATTTGTATCATGCATATCTATAGCTCCACTAAAATCATACTCATCTCCGCCTGTGGACATAAAATCATTTGTAACAACTGAATAAAGTTTATCCATTTCAATCTTTGTTCCATCATCAAGGAACATATCACTTATTCTATTTCCTGCTTCTTTGTCCTTATCATAATATACCTTTACTCCTGAAACCTGTACCCATCCATATTTGTCATTATAGATACCATGTTCAATAACTTTCTTTAATTGAGCTCCAGTTATCTTCATTGTAACTAATGTATTATCAAAAGGCATTACCTCGTAAAGGTTACCCATAGTTATATTTCCTTTGGCTATAGAAGTTCTAAGTCCTCCACCATTAGTTATTCCAATTTGTGTTCCTGCTTCTTTTCTCATAACATCACATGTCCACTTACCAAGTGGTGATGTACCTTGATGCTTGAATCTATCATGACTTAACTCTGTATCTGTAATACCAACTACTTCATCTAGAATAGGCTGAAGTATATCTCTATATTCTTTATATATTGCTAATGCATTAGGATCATCTTTTAATGTATCTGCTCTGTTATATAAAGTATCAGCTTTAGGTTCTATTGATATTAGTTTGTTGTCTGCAGCACTAAAAGTCATCTTTAAATTTGCCAATGTTCTTCCTGAATAGTAACCTTCAATTATAGGTTTTCCATTAACATATCCTGAAACTTGATTATGTGTATGCCCAGCAATTATTCCGTCAATACTAGCTACTTTAGTTAAATCTGTAGCTTCTCCTGTTATAGTTCCATCCGCAGCTTGCGATGCTCCTAAGTGGGTCAAAGCTATAACTACATCCACTTTGTCCTCTGACTTTAATTTATCTGCCCATTCTGTTGCTGATTTTACAGGATCTCTAAATTCTAATCCTGCTACATTTTCAGACTTAGTTTTAAACTGTGTCTCTGGGGTTGCAAGTCCTATAAATCCTATCTTAATGCCATCCATTTCAACTATCTTATAAGGCTCTGCATAAGTTATAGGTTTACTTGTATTCTTGTCATAAATATTGCAGGCTAAGAATTCAAAACCTCCGTCCTTCTGCCATTGTTCCATGTACTTTGTGCCCCAGTCATATTCGTGGTTTCCTATTGCAGATGCCACTAAACCAATTTCTTTAAACATCTTTGACACTGGTTCTCCATAAGTAAGGTTTGACATTGCAGTTCCTTGATAGTTGTCACCACCAGAAACTACTATAGTGTTAGGATTAGCCTTTTGATATTCCTTTATGGCTCCTACAAACTTAGACATTCCAGGTGTTTTTCCACTAGGGTCTAAAGCTCCATGAAAGTCATTAAAAGAAATTATGTCTATAACTTTGGTGTCAGTTGGTTTTGTAGTATTTCCATCTGCTCTTGCTGTAACCGAGGTAGATAATCCCACTGTCATCATAGCTGCAACAAGTAGTGATAAAAATTTTCTTTTACTTTTTGCCTTTAACATTGATGAATTCCCCCTTCTTTTTCAATAATAAGCTTCATATACATTATATATTTTAATACTTATTACATCAATTACCTTTATTGTTTATAATATGAAAATAATCCATCTTTAACACTATAATCAACATTTGATTTTCCTTATGCATTAAAAGGATTGAGAACATATCCCAATCCTTTTATTAAAACATTATTTCATTGATTCAATTATACTATCTACTAAATTATCTATTTCATCTGATGTAGTTTCATTTAGTGATGATAGTACTGATACATTTTCATTAAGTACAGTAATCTCTTTCATTTCATCTAATAATTCTGTAATTTTAGAACCTGCTTGTGGTGCCCATGAACCATTTTCTATAACAGCTACCGTTCTCTTTTGCACATTTAAAGCCTTCATATCCATTAAAAAATTATGCATAACTGGAAATATACCTAAATTGTACGTAACTGATGCAAGTACAACATGGCTTAGTTTGAAGGTTTCTGAAATAAGTTCTGATACATGAGTTTTTGAAACATCATATATCTCTACATTTGTAACACCTTTTTCTACTAATCTTGTAGCTAGTATATTGGCTACATTCTCCGTATTTCCATACATGGATGCATAAGCAATGACAACTCCCTGCTCTTCTGGCTCATAAGTACTCCACTTATTATATTTATCCAATAGATATGCTAAATCTTTTCTCCAAACTGGTCCGTGAAGAGGACAGATTATTTTTATATCTATAGTAGAAGCTTTTTTTAGAAGTTTTTGTACGTGAGGGCCATACTTACCAACTATATTCGTGTAATATCTTCTAGCATCCTCAATCCAATCACGGTCAAAATCAACTTCATCACTAAATAGTTTTCCATCTAAAGCTCCAAAGGAACCAAAGGCATCTGCAGAAAAGAGCACTCCATTTGTCACATCGTATGTTACCATAGCTTCTGGCCAATGTACCATAGGTGCAGCAACAAAGGTAACTGTATGGGATCCAAAGCACTGTGTATCCCCTTCCTTTACAGTTATAGAATTATCCTTCACTGTAAATCCAAATTGATTCATAAGCATATAAGCTTTTTCTGTACTAATCACAATAACATTAGGATACCTAAGAAGAACTTCTTCTATACAAGATCCGTGATCAGGCTCCATATGATTGATTACAAGATAGTCTAAATCTCTGCCGTTCAAAACATATTCAACATTTTCAAAAAACTGTCTACTTACTGACCAATCAACAGTATCAAAAAGCACTGTTTTTTCATCTATAAGAAGATATGAATTATATGATACTCCTTTTGATATAGGATGGATGTTTTCAAATAGTGCTAAACGCCTATCATTTCCCCCTACCCAAAATAAATCATCCGTAACTTTTCTAACACAATGCATAATCCTCTATACCTCCTTCGCTAACTCAAGAAAACCTGTTTTTTCTTCCCCACAGTATGGGCAAATCCACTCTTCTGGAAGAGCCTCAAAAACAGTTCCTGGGCTTACATCATTTTCTGGATCTCCTAGAGCTGGATTATATTCATATCCACAACCATCACATACATAGTTTGTCCATGGTGACGGTTCTTTCTTTGGAGTTGCTTTTCTCATCTTTTCCATTGGTGGTGCTTCTTTCTTTGCCTCACCATTGTCTAAAGCTACAGTTAATAAAGGAAGAATTTCCATCAAATCTCCAACAATGCCGTAGTCTGCATTCTTGAAGATCTGAGCATTCTTGTTCTTATTAATAGCTACTATAGTAGTGGCATCCTTTATACCTTTAAGATGCTGACCCGCTCCTGAAATTCCACAGGCTATATAAAGATTTCCATTAAACTTTTGTCCTGACATTCCTACGTATCTATTAAGTGGTACGTATTTTAAGGTTTCAGCAACTGGTCTTGATGATCCTACAGCTGCTCCAGCTTGAACTGCTAGCTGTTCAATAAGCTTCATATTTTCCTTTGCTCCAATTCCCTTTCCAGCACTAACTACACGATCTGCTAGTGTAATTGGTGTATCTATCGGAATTCCAACAGTAAAGTCATATCCATCTGATTTCAATGCTTCCACTAAAGCTTGAACATTTTCCTTAGGAGAGCCTTCATTGAATATTTTCTTCTTTCTCCTTCCTGTTATAGCTCCTTTGGGTTTTCCGACCTGTACATTGTTCTTTGGCGCTTTTCCTAAAATGTGAGAAGCTATAACAACTCTTTGAATCTCATTAGTTCCTTCGTATATAGTGCAAATCTTTGCATCTCTATAAGCTCTTTCAACTTCCATACCCTTTAGATATCCAGTTCCACCAAAAATCTGTACAGCATCATTAACTACCTCTAAGCAAATATCAGATGCGTACTGCTTTGCCATAGCTGATTCCATTCCATAAGGTTCATGCTTTTCTTTAAGTTCTGCTGAGCTGTAAATCAAAAATCTTGCAGCTCTAATTTTTGTTGCCATATCAGCAATTTTAAAGGAATTAATTTGCTGATATGCAATAGGCATCCCAAACTGTATTCTTTCCTTTGCATACTCAACAGCGTGTTCATAAGCTCCCTGAGCGATTCCCAATGCTTGAGCTGCAATACCTATCCTTCCTCCATCAAGAGTAGCCATAGCAATTTTAAATCCTTGTCCCTCTTTTCCTAAAAGGTTTTCCTTTGGTACCTTAACATCATTAAAAATAAGTTCTGCTGTAGAAGATGATCTAATACCCATCTTGTCATAATGATCTCCAAACTCAAAACCCTGGAAACCCTTTTCAACTATGAATGCACTTATTCCCCTTGTTCCTATATTGGGAGTGGTAAGAGCAAAAACCACATAAGTATCTGCTTTTGGGGCATTTGTTATAAATATCTTTCCACCATTCAAAATATAATAATCACCTTGAAGAACAGCTGTTGTTTCAGTTCCACCAGCATCACTTCCAGCATTTGGTTCAGTAAGTCCAAAAGCTCCTATTTTCTCTCCTTTAGCTAGAGGCACTAAATACTTTTCCTTCTGCTCCTCCGTACCAAAGGCAAAAATAGGCCAAGATCCTAATGACACATGAGCTGATAATATAACACCAGTTCCTCCATCAACTCTTGAAAGCTCCTCTACCGCAATGGCGTAGCTCAAAGCATCTAACCCAGCTCCTCCATACTTCTTAGGATAAGGTATTCCCATAAATCCCATCTTCCCAAGCTTTTTTATAACTTCTTCAGGAAATTCATTTTTTTGATCTAACATAAAAGCAATAGGCTTTACTTCTTCTTCAGCAAAGGCCCTAATTTTAGAACGAAATTCTTCATGTTTATCACTAGTTTTAAATAACATATAAATCCCTCCTTTTATTGATTTTATTTTATTCAATGTTCTGATTATTTTCTGTGACATTTGCAACAATTTAGTGGTATAATTTAGAAAAAGGGGGGGGTAATTATGAGAAAGTGTTTTATTGATGATAAAATCTCAAAAGAATCCATTGAAAAGATGATTTTATGCTTTAAACCGCAGTTTAAAACTTATAGTGCTGGTGAAACTATTATGTTTTTTTCAGATAAAATAGAGAAAATAGGTGTTATGGTTTCTGGAAAGGCTCAGTTATCTGTCATCGACTTTAATGGAGATTCAAGCCTTCTAGAAACTTATGATGGACATGATGTTTTCGGGGAATTATTCTATCTTCCACTTGAAAATTATGAATATGTAGTGACTGCCCTTAATGAGTGCAGAGTGTTTTTTATTGATTACAATCATATAATAACTCCTTGCGAAAACACTTGTATCCATCATTCTCAGCTTATCAATAACCTATTTATTATGTCAGCACAAAAATCTCAAGCTTTATCTCTTCATCTTAGTATTTTAAATCAACACACCATAAGGAAAAAGCTTTTAACATATCTAAACTACATAAAAAATACCTCTGGAAAAAATCCATTTGTTATTCCAATATCTCTAGGAAACCTAGCTGACTATCTATGTGTTGATAGAAGTGCTATGACTAGAGAAATTAAACTTCTGAAAGAAGACGGAATCTTAAAAGCTGATAGACGTACGTTTTATCTATATTAGAAATGAAAATGGAAAGGAAGAGTTCAGATGGAATATCATCTGAACTCCTCTTTTTTTAGATTGACTTATTTTAAAACGAAAGATTGACAATCTGTACATTCAACTACTGTAGGATTTTTTTCATGAGTTCCTACTTTAATTTCATCTAAAGTACAGTAATCTTCACAGCAATCATGAAATTTGCATTGCTGTACTGAGCATTTTATTGATGAATTCTTTGACATAAAATCGCCTCCCTTAATAAGTATTACTATTTTAGTTTTCCTAATATCTAAAATAATATACTATCCTCAGGATTCCAATTATTGATAAAATTTAATTCTAGTTTCATTATATTATGATTATCATGATATAACATTAAAGAAATCTTTTAAATTATTAGAATATAAAAGTAAAATCCTTAAAAAATTTACGAATTGCTCTAAAAAAGAAGACTCAATAAGGAGATTTTATTGTATGATTATTAGCAAAGACTATATTTATGGAGACAACTGTTTATTTGATGAGCTATCAAGTTACAAAGAAAGATTACATATAGCACTTAAAGCTTCAAAAATATGCGTATTTGAAGTTGACTTATCAAAACAATTATATACCTTTTTTGAAAATGCAGAAGATATATTTGGAGTGTCAGGTGAAACTATCCTTAATGATGTTCAGCCTTATAGCAAATTAAATCCAACGGAGTATCAAAATGCTGTATTAAAATACTTTTCTCACCCAGATGATGCTGATGTAATAAATGAAGCTTTCATATGATAAACAATATTCTTGATAATTTTTATGATGAGAAACATGGTTTTATTTTATTTGATCTTGATAATTTTAAAAATGTTAATGATACATATGGACATGCTGCTGGTGATGAGGTTTTAAAATCAATTTCAAAAAATCTTACAAAAATCTTTAGAGAAATTGATATTATAGGACGTTTTGGCGGTGATGAATTTTTGATTTTGGTAAGGGATATTCCAAATGAAAAATTTTTAATATCTAAATTAGATGAACTTTTGAAAAGTAATGATAATACTTATGGAACTACAAAAATCATAGGTGTATCCCTATCCCCTGATCATTCAAGAGATTTTTCAGGTCTTTTTCAAAAAGCTGATATAGCCCTTTACAAGTCCAAGCAAGTCAAAAATACATATACCATATTTTCTCCATAGTTAAAATTATGAATGTATAAGAAAAGCAATCCACATAAATTGCACTTGTAATGTATACAGGAACAATAAAAGTGAATTGCTTTTTATATTTTCATCATAATCTCATCTATGATATTTTAGGTTCATTAACTTACTAATCTTTTCTGTTTTATAATTACAAGAGTTATTGCAAATATAGCTATTGAAAAACAGAGAATTATTGCCATGCTCGTGAATATAGGCATTAAATTTTCTTTGCTAAATATGACTAAACCTGCTATTTCATTATTAGCCTTTACATACCAATAAGTTGGGTTAAAGCTTGCTATAGAAAGTACTGTTTTCCCCAAATATTGCTGAGGTACAAACACACCACTTATAAAACAACAACCTAGTGAAACTACATTGGCTGCAGCAGACATGGCATTTTTGCTATTAATCACATTACCGATTAAAAAACTTATGCTTAATGCTGCTATAGTAAATACAAATGAATTTAAAAGAAATAATACTCCATTTGTAGTAAACATATATTTGCCATACATTATGAAGCTAGCTGCTATCATTATTATCCAAACAAGTATTGCATAACTAATATTTCCTAGTACCATTTGAATATTCATATCTTTAAGTTTTAATGATGATGATAAGTTTCTCATTCTTAGATCTTTGTTATTAAACGCTATCATAACTGATGATACTCCAAGTATCAATACAGCAAACATTGAATAAGCTAAATAGTTGTAATAATTCTTACATTTATCTCCATTGGTATATCCATTAACATAGGTATTTATCTCTACCTCTGTACTTTCTGACAAATCCTCAGCCACATAGTTTACAATCTCTTCTTGAGATAAGGTTCCTATTGCCCCCTCATAAATTTTGGCTGTATTAAGGTATCTATTTATTAAATTATCCATATACATTTCACTAGTGGAGTTAGGAACTGCAGTTATTTTAATATCAATATCTTCTTCCCCTTTTATCATTTTCTCTGTAAATCCATTAGGAACTCTTACTACATACTCTACTGTCCTAAAGAATAATGCGTCCTGAAGTTTTTCATTGTCCTCTGATATGTCTACTATATTTGAATTTTTGCTTACATAATCTCTGAGTCCATCTACAAACTTTGAATCTTCATCCTCATTAATAAAAGCCACATTGATTTTAGTCTCTTCAAAATTTGTATCTGCTGGATTCACAGCTATATTTCTAAGGATTATAGCATATGCTAAAAATACTATTATATAAATCATTATTTGATTCAAATTTCTCATAATTACTTTAAAAAAAGCCTTATAAACTTGCATATTTTTGCCTCCTTAAAACTAAGTAGGTTATACTACTGAAAATAATTGTGAAAATGCAAAGGAGAACTAGGTTTGTAAAAAACTTTGTTAAGTTGTCATAATAATATAATGAGTAAAAAGAATCTGCAATTAAATTTACAGGGTTAATATATCCTAGAATAGGCATATTAGTATTTATAATGTATTTCATCTTATCGTACATCATCCCTGACAAAAATGACATTGTCATAGTAGTTCCAATTAAAATTCCTATCTTAATTCCTTCACCCTTTTTTATTATAGATCCTATGAAGGTACCAAAGGTTACCCCTGCTATTGTTCCAATTATGCATGTCAAAATTATATATAAAAGTTGGTTTCCAAAACTTACTTTTATGACTAAAGCCAAATATGCTATGAGTATTCCTATATCAAAAAGTTGAACTGTGGCTGCTGCAGCCATAGATGCCATAAACACTTTCAACTTGTTCGTTGGTGCAACATTTACTCTTGCGCCTTGAGAAGACTGATTTCCTTGGATAACTGACACTTCCTTTATCCCTAAAAAGCTTCCATAAAAACAAGCCATAGCTATCAAAGTATAAAAGTAATTTACAGTTGTATCAGGATCAACTTTGCTGATAGCCACATCTTTAATATAATCTTTTTTTTCCATTAAACTATTTAAAGTTCCTTGATTAATTACCTCAGGATTTTTCTCTATAACAGTTTTAATTGTTGAAGAAGTCTGCTTGAATTCATCTACAAAACTCTTTAGTATAGTTTGATTTATTCCAGACTTCTTTACTATAACTCTTATGCCATGGTCAAAATATATAAATCCATCCACTTTATTATCATCTAAAAGTTTTTTAGCTTCATCTTTAGAGGTATATTCAACATTAAACAAATCTCTACCACTTTCACCACTAGAAACTGACTGTATAGCTTCCACAAACTCTATATTTTTCTCATAGTCTAACTCTTTAACCACAGCTATATTTATGCTAGAGAAATTTTCTGCACTTGAAAGATTTGAAAGGGCTAAGTTAAATAATGTTGCAAGAATTATAGGAAATAAAAGAGTCCAAAACATCATTTGCTTATCTTTTACAATACACTTCATTCTATATTTATAATTATGAAAAAACATGTTATCCCTCCTTTAATCCCTAAGTTCCTTTCCTGTTATCTCTAAAAACACATCATTTAATGTAGGTGGCTCTGAATACACCTTTCCTATATGCATATTCTTATCTTTTAAATAATCTATCAAATTAACCAAATTATTCTTACCCTTACTTGATTTTGCTACAAGATAATTATCTTTGTACTCAGCATAAACTATATGTGGAAGATTCCTAACTCCATCTAAAATCTCCTTGTCTATTTTAAATACCTCCACTGTAATCTTTTCTCCACAATTTATCATTGCCTTTAACTCTTCATTAGTTCCCGTGGCTATGATCTTACCCTTGTCCATAATCGAAATTCTTGTACAAATCTGTTCAACTTCCTCCATATAATGTGATGTGTATACAATTGTAGCGCCTTCTTTGTTAAGTTTTTGTATTCTATCTAGTATTTTATTTCTGCTTTGAGGGTCTACTGCAACTGTAGGTTCATCCAAAATAATAAGCTTTGGCTTATGAGCAATACCGCAGGCAATATTTAATCTTCTAAGTAGCCCTCCACTTAGTTTCCTTGGATAAAACTTTTTAAAATCAGAAAGTTCAACAAACTCTATAGCTTCCTCTACAAGTTTTCTACGAAGCTTCTTGTCTGACACATACAGTCCACAAAAATAATCAATGTTCTCATAAACTGTAAGCTCTTCAAACACGGCTACATTTTGCATTATTACACCTATATTTCTTTTTATATCATAGGAATCTGGCTTCATAGCTTTTCCATAAACCTCTATAGTTCCCTTATCATATTTTAATAAAGATAAAATACAGTTAATCGCTGTAGTCTTTCCTGAGCCATTGGGACCTAAAAGCCCAAATATCTCTCCTTCACTAATCTCTAAGTTTAAATGGTCAAGAGCCAACAAGTCATCATATCTTTTAACTAAATTTTTAACCTTTATAACCATATCATTCACTCCAATCCTATCTCTCAATCTCCATACTCTAATTGTACTAAACCTCAACATAATTAATAAGTGATAAAGCTCCAAAGCTATTATGACAAATATAATAATATTATTGTTACATGGGGCTCTAAAATGATAAACTATTATATATAATTACTTTTTTAGGATAAAGGTTGATTGATTTATGAATATTTTAATAGATAAACTAATTATTTTTATTGTTTGTTCCTCTCTCTATATATCAAACACAAATAACAAATACATGGTGGTACCAATACTTATAGTTCTATTTTTGTCCTCCATATCAAGTTATAAAGAAAATGAAAAAACTGTCTTTTCAGTATTTGTTATTTTCTTATCTCTTTGCTTTTGGAATTGGGATTTCATATTCTTTATTCCACTCATATGCTATGATCTATTTTTTATCAGATTAAAATGGCTTTGGCTGATCTATCTATTGCCTCTTTTAGTAAACTTTCATATAATACCTAGCTTTTCAATGGTTTCCCTTGCTGCTTATATTTTCTTATGCTACATTCTAAAATATCGAACTATCACCTTAGAAAATATAAAGAAAAACTACTATAATGCCAGTGATAAAGCTAAGGAGCTCTCTATTCAGTTCAAAAGTAAAAATAGAGAACTATTAGAAAAGCAAGATTACGAAGTAAATCTAGCCACTTTACGTGAACGTAATAGAATTGCAAGGGATATTCATGATAACGTAGGACATCTTCTTTCAAGATGTATACTACAAATTGGTGCTCTTCTTGCCATAAATAAAGATGCAAATATCAATAGTAATCTTTCTCTTATAAAAGACACCCTTTCTGAAGCAATGAATAGTATACGTAGCAGCGTTCATGATTTACACAAGGAAGCCATTGATCTTGAAATTGAAATTCAAAAGCTAGTAGATAACTTTAATTTTTGTTCCGTTAAATTAGATTATGATATAGAATCTCCACCTGAAAGAAATATAAAGTATTCCTTTATCACAATAACTAAGGAGGCGTTATCAAATATTATCAAACATTCCAATGCCACAGAGGTTCTAATCTCAATTAGAGAACCTCCTGCTTTATATCAGTTAGTCATAAAGGATAATGGATTCAATATTAGCTATGATAGTGAAAATGGTATTGGAATTAAAAATATACGAGATAGAGTGACCTCTCTAGGTGGCAATATTAATATCAACAGTGATAATGGATTTAGAATCTTCATTTCGATTCCAAAATAATTAGAAAGGATTAGATAAAATATGCGTGTATTGTTAATAGATGATGATAAACTTGTATGTGTTTCCCTTAAAACTATTTTAGAGGTTGAGAGCGATGTGGAAATTATTGGAACTGGAAATAGTGGCAAAGAAGCCATTGAACTTTTTCAAAGTTTAAAGCCCGATATTCTTTTAATGGATATAAGAATGGATGGAATGACAGGACTTGAAGCAGCAGAAACTATTTTAAACAAGGATAACAATGCTAAAATATTATTCTTAACTACTTTTTCAGATGATGACTATATAGTTAAAGCTTTAAAAATTGGAGCTAAAGGCTATATAATAAAACAAAACTTTGAATGTATAGTTCCTTCTTTAAGAGCTGTCTATAGTGGACAAAGAGTATTTGGTGATGATATTATCTCTAAAATCCCATCTCTAATCAATAATACTAAGAAAATAGATTTTTTTAGTTTTGGAATCACTCAAAAGGAATTTGAGATAATATCCCTTGTAGCAGATGGCCTTAGCAATAAAGAAATAGCCTCCAACCTATATCTAAGTGAGGGTACTGTAAGAAATACCATTACTATAATTCTTCAAAAGCTAAACCTTAGAGACAGAACTCAACTTGCTATATTTTACTATAAAAATATGTAATTAAAAAGGCTACTCAAAAAGAGTAGCTTAACAGACACAAGTAACAATAAATATTACCATGATTAAATTTAAGATTTTAATATGATAAATCCCCGCTGAAAAACTTCAACGGGGATTTATCAATCACTGTTCCTATTCAACAGGCAATAATAAGCCTGATTTTTTCAAAACTGGTCTTACTGCATTATAAATAATTACTGCTGCTATTATTGATAGTACTGCATTTACAAATGTGGTTACAGCGCTTAACTTTGCCAATATAGCTGCAGCGCTTTGTGGTTGTCCTAGTATATATTGCTTATAGAAAAATCCTACTACAGGGTCTGCTACAACATTGAAACCTAAACCTGCAATTGATGCTATAGCACTCCATTTAAATATATATTTTTTATCATTGCTTTTGCTTATCTTAGCATATTTATGAGCTACAAGTCCCGTTATAATTCCAATACATAGCTTTAAAAAGAAAGTCTTAGGTGCCACTGTTATATACACAGGGTCCATTATATCCCCTATTGTCATTCCTATTGCACCAGCAACTCCTCCTTGCCATCCTCCAAGTAATAATGCTGCCAAAACACAAAATGTATTTCCAAGATGGAATGAAGTGGTGCCTCCTGGAGTTGGAATTTTGATTTGGAAATAAGTGAATACTACAAAGCTTAATGCTGCTAATAATGCACCTTGAGTTAATTTTTTAAATTTTATTTCTCTGTTCAAAATACTTGTCCCCCTGTTAATCTTAAATCTTAAATCTTAAATCTTAATTCTTAAATCTTAATTCCATTTTATAGACGAATTAGCATTAGGTCAATTGTACCCATACAAATCTAAAATCTCTTCTTCATTTTTAACATAAAAATACTTTTAATAACTTTAAAAGGAAATTAAAAACTAAAAATGGAAAATATAGTTTATGTAGAAAAATAGATAAAAGTTTAGATAAACACTAAAAAAATAAGTTAAACTGAAGTAATGATGAATATAGATTTTTACTTGTTCATACATTGGTAGTAATATGTATAGGAAGACTAGTCTTGTTAGCAATTGCTATGTGTATTTTAAAATATAATAGATTAAGGAGTGTACCCAGTGGAAACGATTAGTATTCAGCTAAGTCAAGAGGTATATAGATCTGATGCAGAAAAAATGGCCAACTGGCTTAGCGATGAAGAAATAATTAAGAATTTAAACGAGGATGCTAACGCGAAATCTAACCTAATCAATATTGTAAATAGAATAGATATGCCTATACTTACTCATTTGTTCAATAATAACTGTAGATTCTTCACTATAAAGAACACTTATGAAACAGTAGGTTTTTTAAGATTAGTGCCTAAGAATAATGGAATTGAACTTGTAATTGCAGTTGGAGAAAAGGACCTTTGGGGAAGAGGTATAGGACATGATGCTGTAGTGGAAGCTTTAAAAAAAGCTTTTTTTGACATGCGTACAGATAAGGTTGTGGCAAAGATTAAAAAGACAAATAATAGATCTAGAAATCTTTTTAAAGGAATAGGTTTCAAGGAAGTTAAAGAACTAGAAAGAGAAATCGAATATCAAATGACTAAAGAAATTTTCTTTAAGATAGCCTGTTAAAATGGCTTCTATAGCTATTAGTTTTATTAAAAGTAAATATAAAAAATCATTGCATTTATTTTGTAATGATGTTATTCTATATAAGCAGTTGGTACGCAAGTGCTGATTACGTAGAGCCTAGTTTGTCTTTCGCCGGATTTCTAGGCTCTACTTTTTTATTCTTTATTTCTAAATTAATCTTATATCTCGTGTATGTCGATTATTTCATGTATCACTTCAACCTCTTCTGAAAAAAGACCTCTATCTAAATATTCTGCCTCTCCGATTTGGTTATCATAAGGATCAATTCTGAAAAATTTCTTCTCTGGCATTAAATCCTGCTGAAAATCTGAGTTTGCAACCATTCTGAAAGGGTCAAGATTTCCAAAATAGAAGTTCCATTTTTTCATATTTCCTGTTCTATGTCCACTTCCACCAAATGATGGATCTGCAAATAGCCAACCATAAGGTGCAACATAGAATTCTGCCCAATCGTGACATCCAATATGGGTCGGATTGACATAAAGTCCAGATTGCCATCTTGCAGGTATCTTTTCAATTCTGCAAAGTGTTATAAACAAAAGTGCCATAACTCCACAGTCACCTTTTAGATTGTATGCTGCATATTCTGGTATATTAACTATAGATGCATACTCTCTCATGAAAGAATATTGAACATTTTGCGTAACGTAATCATATATTTTTCTTGCTTTAAGTAAAGGATTTTTTTCATCTCCAACAATTTCATGAGCTAAATTCACTAAATATGGTGTAAATCTAATATGAGGCATCATTTCCTCTGTATAAAACTCTGGTTGCTCTTCTAAAACTTTACTGGCATCTGGTACATTGTATTTAATATGATTTTCATAGGAATACTCCACCGTGAATACTTCTTCTCCTTCAACCTGCTTTTCAAAATAAGCAGTTCTTTGCATATAATTCTCTGGTGATATAAATTTTGCTTCTGGTGAAGTACTTATGATTTTTATGTTTTTTATTTGCTGAGCTTCTTTTGGAATTGGAAGGTGTACTCTTATGGTTTCCCCCTTCTTTATAGCTTCTTCTTTAAGCTTTAATCCAGCTTTTACATGTATTGAATATTTCTTATCTCCATTTTTGATGATTTCATCAATAGTAGCATTAAGCACATCGGTCCTGCCAGTTTCCTTGTCCTCATGTTTTTCAAGAAGCCTGTCTGATATATTAGGAACTACCTTTAGAATTGTTTCCAAAAATCCATGATGAAACATGACTTTTCCACCTATATATATCCAATCAGCAAACCTTCCATCCATCATACTTTCAAGCTCTTCAGCACTAAAATCCTTTAATTTCTTCATAGACATTTCTAATGCTTCATCAAAGGAATAAATATAATCCTTTGTAAGTCTACTTATTCTTCTTTTCTCATATTGAAGTCTCTCTTTAAGTAGTTCTGGAATATTTCTTTCCATGTAAATATCAATAAGCCTATTTGCAGACTTAAAATCCCCATGAATTACATATCTTTCAACATCCTCAGGAAGCCCTAAAACTAGTGATTCTAATGCATACATATTATCTTTCCCCCTATACGTAATTACTTTATAATGTCTTTTATTTTAATACTCCATAAATTAAGAGTTATATACATTATAGCATAATTTAATTTTTACATTCTTTTTTTCAAGGCTATTCTTCGCCATAATATAAGATTTAAACAAATTAAAATCACTCCATAAATAATAAGTAATGTGATTCTCTCGCCTAAAATATTATGAATAAAAGCTCCTGCACCTATTATACAAAGTGAAATTATCATAGTTATCACATTTGAGCTATTATCTCCAGCATTGAATTCTTCCGTAAAAGGCAGAGAAAAATTGCTTACAATATGCAAAGAAGGTATAATCAACGCTATAAATATCAGTGCAATTGCCAAATGAATTATAACCTTTGCTTTAAAGCAGAATATGAATATGATACTTTCAAACAAATAAATCGGTAATAATATATTAAATAAAAACGCTTTATAACTTCCTCTGTAAATCTCACCTTCATCACTTAGTGGTGTTGTCTTAAATATCCACGCTGCTTTATAACATTGAGAATATTGTAGCATTGTCATAACAGTAGATATCATAAACGCAAAAAAGTATATGTTTAGATAATTCTTAGAGTTTGTTAATGTGTTTTGCCATTCTATGAAACTATTAAATTTATTGTCATTTGAAAATATAAATATAAAAAGTATTGGGAAAACTATTGTAAAACCTAAGCTAGGATAAACCTTCAGCTTAAACTCCCGTTCTTTTTTCATGATTGACGCAGCTAAAGTATAATAAGCCTTTTCTGTAGTACTTCTGCAAAATTTCTTTCCTATCTTAAAAAATATACCCTTTCTCTTTTCTTTTTCCTTTGAATCATTGTTATTCAATTTAGATAAATATAGTTCAAAATTATTACTTTGTTTAACATAAAAGATTATAGAGATCAAGGGAAGCAAAATAGCAATTACTGTTAAGGTTATATTAATTGATGATGGCCTCCCCCCTTCAACTAAATGCATTGGCGCCGCAAACCACATCGGTGGAAAAATCAAATTCCACAGTTTTTCTGTATAAGTCATATTGAAACCTACAAAGCTAAAAACTCTTCCCAAAAACTGATATCCTACAGCCATAACTATTGTAAGCATTATCTGAACAAAGTTTATAATATCTTTTACTTTTTCGCCATTAAAGAATTTTAATATTATAAAATACAAAAGTGCAGTTATCACAATCATAAAAATATCAACTACAAATATCTCTATTAAAAATAAAACACCTGTAAGTATTCCTGATTTAAAAGAACCTATTATAGCTAGCCATCCTAGTGATAATGAAATTAAAAATACATAGTAACAAATGTGAGTTACCTTTGCTGCATTAATAGTTATGCTATCCACTCCTCGTGTGGATATAAGATTCTTATCTCGTACATCTAATAAAACTGAAGAGAAATCCGATATGAATACAGTCAAAATTAGAAACATAAACATGGAAAAAACCATAGTATAAACATACATTTTATTTATAGGCAAAAATGTAAACATCCCAATAAACAATCCCATAATGCCATAAAACAGCAGGCTCTTCATAAACTTATTTTTCCCTTTATCTTCATTCCTGTTATCATTCATGATTGTAGGAACTCTTCTTTCATCCATGGTGAGCTTCACCTTTAGTATTAGCCTCATCGTTCCGTAATCAACCCCGAACTTCCTATATACACTTTGAAATTTATCTAAAAATTTTAGAAACTTAAAATCATTCATAATTACACCTCATTTATAATTGATGTCATAGTCTCTGCAATCTCTTTATGATTTTTAAAGCCTGTTAATTCATTAAATATCTCTTCTAGTGAATCCTCCCTGCAATTTTCTTGAAGCTCATGAAAGCTACCATCAGCTACTATAACACCATCATTAATCAAAACAATCCTATGACTTATCTTTTCAACCACATCCATAATGTGAGATGAATAAAATATCGTTTTACCTTGAGATGCCAGAGATGCAAGTAGTTCCTTTACTATCATCACGCTATTTGCATCCAGCCCGCTTAAAGGCTCGTCTAAAAATAAGATGTCTGGATTATGAATAAGGCTAGATATCAATACAATCTTTTGTTTCATTCCCTTTGATAAGGCCGATAGTCTTGTATTCATACAATCTTCAATACCTAGTAAAGACATCATCCCCTGAGCTTTGTTTAACGAAACCTCCTCATTTAGTCCGTATAATTCACCTACAAAAGTCAGATATTCCTTTGCTGTTAAACTCTCATAAAGCTCTGCTATTTCTGGAACATACCCTATTCTCTTTTTATATTCCATACCACTACTTCTTATGTCTTCCCCAAAGATAAATACCTCTCCTGCACTTGCCTCTATAAGCCCCAAAATAATTTTCACTGTGGTACTTTTGCCTGCTCCGTTTGGTCCAATATAGCCTATTATTTCACCTTTATTTACTTTTAAATCTATACCACGTAATACTTCCTTACTGCCAAAATTCTTCTTCAAGTTTTTTATTTCAAGTATTGTACCATCCATTAAAATCCCCTCCCAAATTTTTACGCTTTTAAATTAAATATATTTTACCATATAATATCATTTATTCCTATGTACCATATTAAAACTTATATTATATAGATTTATGTAAGGTTTTTTCCATATCGATTAGTCAAATTTTTACGAGGTTAATATGTTTTTACCTCATTGACACAAATTTTTTATTATGTTAATTTTTAATTATAATAAGGCACGTTAAAATATCATTTAGAATAAATAGGAGAAATAAGTATGACAAAAAATATAACTTGTAAAGAAGCTCAAAAAGCATTAGAGTCTTCCGGATATAACATAGAAAAAATAGTTCAAATTAATGAAGGCTCAAACCATTATGTATTTTTAATCACTTTAGATAATAATAAAAAGGCAATTTGCAAATTTGCTAAGGTCCGTAAAACTGAGGAAAATATAGGAGAAGCTAACAGAGATACTTTATTTAATGGTATTCTTTCTCTTGAAAGAGAAGCTTACCTTTTTTCTATGATAGGTGAAAAGGCCAAGGTCCCAACACCAGAAGTATATGGTATTCATCCTTCTGAATATGGAACATTTATTTTGCTAGAATGTATGACTGGAATATCTCATAAACAGTATATGGCAGATAGCGGTTATTCTAAAGATGCATTCCTAAAGAGCATGGAATACCTTGGAGCTGATTTTGCTAAAATTCAATCCATAACCTTCCCTTCTTTTGGTAACATCATGGAAAATTCAGTTATCGAACCAGCTGGACTAAAGAATTTTTCTGACCGTTTTGCCTCAGTTATAGAAATGAGAATAGACAGATGCATGCAAAAGTACATGTTTACACAAGAAGAACACAAAATAGTGTCAGAATTTTTCAACAAAAAATTAGAGCTATTACGCCCTCAATTTGATATAAATGTATCTTCATCTGCTCTTATTTTTACGGACATGCATGCTGAAAATTTCTTTGTAAATAATAGTGGACATCCTTCAGGATATTTTGATTTAGAATCAGCTCAAGCGGCTCCTGCTGCTTTAGAGTTCTATGGATTTAGATTCTTCTTATTCAACTTCTACGATGAGGAATGCTTTAAAGAATCTGAAGCTGCCTTCTTTAAGGGCTATGTAGAGAATGGAGGAGCCTTTGCACCAAAAACTGCTGAGGATTATGCAGCAATTGACTTCCTTGCTGGCTGCAGACTTCTAGAACTTTCCCAATCTTATTGGGGACATATAGATGGAATTCGTGACACTTGGGGACAAGAAATGAAGGATTTGTTATTCAAATACATAAATACAGACAAAATCGACTACATGGCAATAGGTGATATATGGAGACAGCGTGACAAACAACCTCTTCATCCACTTAGTTAATTTTACTTCAAATAACAAAATACCTAGTACCACAAATGCCTCCTTAATCTGGACATTTAAGTATCTAGGTATTTTGATTTTTCAAATGAATTGCTATTGTTATTTACTGTTAAATAAGCCAGCTCCCTCTACAATGTTCTGCTCAATAAACAAAGTAGAAACTGCCGCTTTATAATCAATTAAATTTTGAGCTTTTTTTATACTCTTTGCGTATTTTTTATTATTATAAATTGCAATAACAAATTGAACTAATTTCTGTTTATGACTTAAATACTTGAATTTACTTAGATTGCATAGATTTTATCTAGATACATTTCAAATAGTTCTTCTGGAGTTTTATA
>JALEZF010000022.1 GCA_022773025.1 Clostridium sp.
ACAAGCACATGCCAGGACATATGGGTGCTGTAAATACAACAGTATTAAACTTAGAAGTAGTTAAGGTTATAGCTGAAAAGAACTTAATACTAATTAAGGGTGGTATCCCAGGACCTAACAAAGGTACAGTAGTAATAAGAAATGCAGTTAAAGCTTAATTTCTGTAGAAAGGAGGAAACAGAATGCCTACAGTAGGATTATTTAATCAAGAAGGAAAACAAGTTGGAGATATCCAATTAAATAATAATGTGTTCGGAGTTGAAGTTAATACAGATGCTATTCATCAAGTAGTAGTTGCTTTATTAGCTAACAAGAGACAAGGAACTCAATCAGCTAAAACAAGAGCTGAGGTTAGAGGAGGCGGAATCAAGCCTTGGAGACAAAAAGGAACTGGTAGAGCAAGACAAGGTTCTATTAGATCACCTCAATGGATAAAAGGTGGTATTGTTTTTGCACCAAAACCAAGAGATTATAGAGTTTCAGTTCCAAAGAGCATGAGAAGAGTAGCTATGAAATCTGCTTTAAGTAGCAAGGTTCAAGAAAACCAAATGGTAGTACTTGAAACATTATCATTTGAAGCTCCAAAGACTAAGAATATGGTTGAAGTTTTAAAAGCTTTTGATGCTAAGAAAACTTTAATAGTAACTGGAGAATCTAACGAAGTACTTTACAAATCAGCTAGAAATATAGCTGACGTACAAATTATGCCAGTTAACAACATCAATGTTTATGATTTATTAAAATTTGAGAAATTAATCATAACTAAGGATGCTGTATCAAAAATTGAGGAGGTGTACGCATAATGACAAGCTATGATATTATAAGAAAGCCTGTTATCACTGAAAAAAGTATGACTGCTATGGCAGAGAAGAAGTACACTTTCATAGTTCAAATAAATGCTAACAAAGTTCAAATCAAAAAGGCTGTAGAAGAAATCTTCGGCGTTAAGGTTGATAAGGTTCAGACTTTAAGAACTATGGGAAAAACAAAGAGAATGGGCGTACATGTAGGAAAAAGAGCAGACTTCAAGAAAGCGATTGTTACTTTAACTGAAGACAGTAAGAATATAGAATTCTTTGAAGGAATGCAATAACGCGAATAAAGCGTATTATTGGTATTTAAATACCAGAGAAGCTTAAAGTAAGGAGGGAATTTACATGGCAGTTAAAAAGTTTAGACCAACTACCCCATCAAGAAGACAAATGACAATGGCTACTTTTGAAGAAGTTACAACAAGTACTCCTGAGAAGTCACTTCTTGTTTCATTAAACAAAACTGGTGGTAGAAATGCTCAAGGTAAAATAACTGTTAGACACCACGGTGGTGGAGAAAAGAGAAAATACAGAATAATAGATTTCAAGAGAAATAAGGATGGTATACCAGCAAAGGTAGCTACTATAGAGTACGATCCAAATAGATCAGCTTATATATCATTAGTAGTATATGCAGATGGTGAAAAGAGATACATACTAGCTCCTGTAGGCCTAAAGGTTGGGGATGTAGTAGTTTCAGGACCAGATGCTGACATAAAACCAGGTAATGCTCTTCCATTAAAGAACATTCCTGTTGGTACAGTAATCCATAATATAGAGTTAGCTGTTGGAAAGGGCGGACAGTTAGTAAGATCTGCTGGAGCTTCAGCTCAGTTAATGGCTAAAGAAGGAAACTATGCAACATTAAGATTACCATCAGGTGAAATGAGATATGTTAGAATAGAGTGCAGAGCTACAATAGGAACTGTATCTAACCTAACTAATGACATAGTTAACATTGGTAAGGCTGGAAGAAAGAGACACATGGGATGGAGACCAACTGTAAGAGGATCTGTAATGAACCCTTGTGATCACCCACACGGTGGTGGAGAAGGTAAGTCACCAGTAGGTAGACCAGGACCACTTACTCCATGGGGTAAGCCAGCTCTAGGATTTAAGACTAGAAAGCATAAGAAGTATTCAAACAGATTAATAGTAAAGAGAAGAAATAGCAAATAGTTGGTGGAGAGAATGAATAATTCTCTTCTACCATAGCTGTATGTGAAGGGAGGAAAATCAGTGAGTAGATCAATCAAAAAAGGACCTTTCGTGCAAGAAGTTCTTTTAAAGAGAATCAATGAGATGAATAAAGCTGGAGAGAAGAAGGTTATCAAGACTTGGTCAAGAAGTTCAACAATATTCCCTCAAATGATAGGCCACACTATAGCAGTTCATGATGGAAGAAAACATGTCCCAGTTTATGTATCTGAGGATATGGTTGGACATAAATTAGGAGAGTTCGTGTTAACTAGAACTTACAAGGGACACGTTGACAATGAGAAATCATCAAAGATGAGATAACCTTGGAAAGGAGGATACATTAATGGAAGCTAAGGCTATAGCTAAATATATAAGAATGTCACCAATGAAAGTTGGAGTAGTACTTGATTTAATTAGAGGAAAGAATGTAAATGAAGCATTCGCAATTCTTCAATATACTCCAAAAGACGCTGCAGTAGTTGTTAATAAGTTATTAAAATCTGCTGTTGCTAATGCTGAAAACAACAATAACTTAGATTCAACTAGATTATTTGTTGCTGAAGCACATGTAGGTCAAGGACCAACATTAAAGAGATTTAGACCACATGCTCAAGGTAGAGCATTTAGAATAAATAAGAAGACTAGTCATATAACACTAGTTGTAAGAGAAAGAGCTTAATAAAGAAGGAGGGAACTATAGTGGGACAAAAAGTACATCCTCACGGACTTAGAGTCGGCGTTATCAAAGGCTGGGATGCTAAATGGTATGCAGACAAGAAGAATTTCGCAGATTATCTAGTTGAAGATAACAAGATAAGAGAATTCGTAAAAAGCAAGTTATATTCCGCAGGAATATCTAAAATAGAAATAGAAAGAGCTGCAAAGAAAGTTAAGATTAACATCTACACTGCAAAGCCAGGTGTTGTTATAGGAAAAGGCGGATCAGGAATAGAAGCTTTAAAGAAATCTTTAGAGACTTTCGTAACTGACAAGCACATACTTATAAACATAGTTGAGGTTAAAAGTGTTGATACAGACGCTCAATTAATGTCAGAAAACATAGCTGCACAACTTGAAAAGAGAATATCTTTCAGAAGAGCTATGAAACAAACAATCCAAAGAGCTATGAAGAATGGAGCTAAGGGTGTTAAGACTACATGCGGCGGAAGACTTGGCGGAGCAGAAATCGCTAGATCAGAAAGCTATCATGAAGGAACAATTCCACTACAAACTTTAAGAGCTGATATAGATTATGGATTTGCTGAAGCAAATACAACTTACGGAAAAATTGGAGTTAAGGTTTGGGTTTATAAAGGAGAAGTTCTTCCAGTGAAAAAAGTAGAAAAGGAAGAAGTTAACGCGTAAGAAAGGAGGAATACGACATGTTAATGCCTAAAAGAGTAAAACATCGTAAGGTACAACGTGGTAGAATGAAGGGTAAAGCTACCAGAGGTAACTTTATTGCGTATGGAGATTATGCAATTCAAGCAACTGAGTGTGGTTGGATAACAAGCAACCAAATAGAAGCTGCCAGAATAGCAATAAACAGATATATAAAAAGAGGTGGAAAACTTTGGATAAAGATTTTCCCAGATAAGCCAGTTACAGAAAAACCAGCTGAAACACGTATGGGTTCAGGTAAAGGTTCACCAGAATACTGGGTTGCAGTAGTTAAACCAGGCAGAGTATTATTTGAATTGTCAGGTGTTAATGAAGAAACTGCAAGGGAGGCAATGAGACTTGCATCACACAAGCTTCCTATAAAGACTAAGTTTGTAACAAGAAGAGATTTTGAGGAAATGGGTGGTGAAAACAATGAAGGCTAGAGAATTACAAGAGTTAAGACAAAGCAATCCTCAAGATTTAAATGTTAAATTAGGAGATCTTAAGGCTGAGCTATTTAACTTAAGATTCCAATTAGCTACAGGTCAGTTAGAAAATCCAATGAGGATAAGAGAAGTTAAAAAGTCAATCGCCCAAATAAAGACAATTTTAAGAGAAGAAGAGTTAAAGGCTTTTGAACAGTAAAGCTGAAAGGAGGTTCGCCCTGTGGAAAGAGGAAATAGAAAAACCAGAATTGGTAGAGTCGTTTCAGATAAAATGGATAAAACTATAGTTGTAGCTGTTGAAACAAAGGTTCGTCATCCACTTTACGGAAAAACAGTTAATACAACTACTAAATTCAAAGCTCATGATGAGAATAATGAAGCAAAAGTTAACGATAGAGTTTTAATAATGGAAACAAGACCACTATCTAAAGATAAGAGATGGAGATTAGTGGAAATAGTTGAAAAGGCAAAATAGTCTTTTAAGTACTGAAAGGAGGGTATTTGCATGATACAACAACAAACTATACTAAATGTTGCAGATAATTCTGGTGCTAAAGAAATTATGTGCATAAGAGTATTAGGTGGTTCCAAGAGAAAATATGGAAACATTGGTGATATAATAGTTGCTAGCGTTAAAAGTGCAACACCAGGCGGAGTTGTTAAAAAAGGTGACGTTGTTAAGGCTGTTATAGTTAGATCAGTTAAAGGGTTAAGAAGAGCAGATGGATCTTACATAAGATTCGACGAGAATGCAGCAGTAATCATTAAAGATGATAAACAACCAAGAGGAACTCGTATCTTCGGACCAGTTGCTAGGGAGCTAAGAGATAAAGAGTTTAACAAGATATTATCGTTGGCACCTGAAGTTCTATAAGAGGGAGGTAGCTAAATAATGAAAGTTCATGTAAGGAAAAACGATACAGTTATGGTTATATCTGGAAAAGATAAAGGCAAAACTGGAGAAGTTCTAGAAGTTATGCCAAAGACTGGTAAAATAAGAGTTAGTGGCGTTAATATAGTAAGCAAACATAAGAAACCAAGCCAAGCAAATATGCAAGGTGGAATAATAAAAGAAGAAGCACCTATTTACAGCTCAAAAGTTATGTTATATTGCACTAAGTGCAAGAATGTAACAAGAATCAACTCTAAGATTCTTGAAGATGGAGCAAAAGTAAGAGTGTGCAAGAAGTGTGGAGAAACATTCTAATACTTGAAAGGAGGTAAAATCTAATGATTTCAAGACTACAAGAAAAATACAATAAAGAAGTAGTTCCAGCTATGATGGAAAAGTTCGGATATAAAAACATAATGCAAGTGCCAAAACTAGAGAAAATAGTTATTAATATGGGAGTAGGAGAAGCTAAGGAGAACGCTAAAAATTTAGAGTCTGCTGTTTCTGACCTTCAAATAATAACAGGACAAAAGCCAATCTTAACTAGAGCAAAGAAATCAGTTGCTAACTTTAAGATAAGAGAAAACATGGCTATCGGTTGTAAGGTAACTCTTAGAAAAGAGAAAATGTATGAGTTTGCTGACAAATTCGTAAGCATAGCTTTACCAAGAGTTAGAGACTTTAGAGGAGTTTCAGATAAATCTTTCGATGGAAGAGGAAACTATTCTTTAGGAATCAAAGAACAACTTATATTCCCTGAAATTGAGTATGATAAAGTTGACAAAGTAAGAGGAATGGATATTATATTTGTAACTACTGCAAAGACAGACGAGGAAGCAAGAGAATTATTGAGATTCCTTGGAATGCCATTTGCTCATTAAAAGGAGGGAAAACTGTGGCACGTAAGGCTATAATTGAAAAGTGGAACAAAGGACCAAAGTATTCTACACAAGCATATACAAGATGTAGAATATGTGGAAGACCACATTCTGTTTTAAGAAAATATGGAATTTGCCGTATATGCTTTAGAGAACTTGCATACAAAGGTGAAATACCTGGATGCAGAAAAGCAAGTTGGTAATATTGATTGGATAAAGAAAGGAGGCATATTAAATGGTTATGACGGATCCTATCGCAGATTTGCTAACACGTATTAGAAATGCAAATGCTGTAAAACATGAAATAGTAGAAATACCTTCTTCAAACATAAAGAAGGCTATCACAAATATATTACTTCAAGAAGGATATATAAAGGAAATTGAGGAGTACTCTGAAGGAGTTGTTCCTATGATGAGAATAACACTTAAGTATGGCATCAACAATGAAAGAGTTATAACTGGTATAAAGAAGATATCTAAGCCAGGTTTAAGAGTATACTGCCAAAAGGACGATGTACCTAAGGTATTAAACGGACTAGGAGTTGCAGTAATCTCTACTTCAAAAGGAATTTTAACTGATAGAGAAGCAAGAAAAGCTGGCGTAGGTGGAGAAGTTATCTGCTACGTTTGGTAAAATAATTGAGATATGATCTTAGTATGGATTTTATTATAGATAAGTATAGGGGATGAATTCCCCGTACACCATAAGGGATATAGGAGGTGCAATCATGTCAAGAGTTGGTAGATTACCGATAGCTATTCCTAATGGCGTAACTGTTACAGTAACTCCAGAAAATGTCGTTACTGTAAAAGGACCAAAAGGCCAATTAGAGAAGGCTATGCACAAAGACATACAAATAACAGTTCAAGGCAATGAAGTAGTTGTTACTAGACCAAGTGATAACAAGGATCATAGAGCACTACACGGATTAACTAGAGCTTTATTAAATAACATGGTTAAAGGAGTATCTGAAGGATACCAAAAGACTTTAGAATTAGTGGGTGTTGGATATAGAGCACAATTACAAGGAAAGAAACTTGTAATGAACTTAGGATATTCTCATCCTGTAGAAATAGAGCCAGTTGAAGGCGTAACTTTTGAAACTCCAGCAGCTACAAAGGTTGTAGTTAAAGGAATTGATAAAGAAAAAGTTGGAGCTATGGCTGCTGACGTAAGAAAGTGGAGAGTACCAGAACCTTACAAGGGTAAAGGAATCAAGTATGAAGGTGAAGTTATCAGACGTAAGGAAGGTAAGACTGGTAAGAAGTAATAGAAAGGAGTGAACCTAAATGTTCAAAAAAGCTGACAGAAAAGCGCAAAGAGAAAGACGTCATTTAAGAGTTCGTAAGAAAATATCTGGAACAACTGAAAGACCAAGACTTTGTGTATATAGAAGCGAAAAGAATATATATGCTCAAATAATAGATGATGTAGCTGGAAGAACTTTAGTTGCTGCTTCTAGCACAGAAAAAGACTTCACAGCTAAAGGAAGCAACAAAGAAGCTGCAAAATTAGTTGGAGAAGCTATAGCAAAGAGAGCAATTGAAAAAGGAATCAATGATGTTGTATTTGACAGAGGCGGATACATATATCATGGAAGAGTTAAAGAGCTTGCAGAGGGCGCTAGAGAAGCGGGCCTACAATTCTAATTAAGGAGGGAAATAAATGAGAATCGATCCTAGTACACTAGACCTTAAAGAAAAGGTTGTTTCTATAAATAGAGTTACTAAGGTTGTTAAAGGTGGTAGAAACTTCAGATTCAGCGCTCTAGTAGTTGTTGGAGACGAGAACGGACACGTTGGAGTTGGAATTGGTAAGTCTATAGAAATACCTGAAGCAATCAGAAAAGCAATAGAAGATGCTAAGAAACATTTAGTTTCTGTTGAGATAGTTGGAACTACAGTTCCTCATGCAGTACACGGAATATTCGGTAAAGGTGATGTTTTAATAATGCCTGCTACTGAAGGTACTGGAGTTATAGCAGGAGGTCCAGCAAGAGCGGTCCTTGAATTAGCTGGATTAAAGGACGTTAGAGCTAAGTCTCTAGGTTCAAATAACCCTAAAAATATGGTTAATGCAACAATAAACGGATTAGCTAGCCTAAGAACAGCTGAGCAAATAGCTAAGCTAAGAGGAAAATCCGTTGAAGAAATTTTAGGTTAAGGAGGGGATTGCCTTGGCTAAAATGAAAATAACATTAGTTAAGAGCTTAATAGGTAGAAAGAAGGACCACATCGCTACTGCTAATGCTCTAGGACTAAGAAAAATTGGAACCGTAAAAGAGCATGAGGGTACTCCTCAAGTTATGGGTATGATAAAGAAAATTGATTACCTACTAAAGGTAGAAGAAATATAATTAACGAGGAGGTGCAAGATATATGAAACTTCATGAGTTAAAACCAGCAGCAGGAAGCAGAAAAGCTCCTAAGAGAATCGGTAGAGGTACAGGTTCAGGATTAGGAAGAAATGCTGGTAAAGGTGAAAAAGGACAAAATGCTAGAAGTGGTGGCGGAGTAAGACCAGGATTTGAAGGCGGTCAGATGCCATTATTCAGAAGACTTCCAAAGAGAGGATTTACTAACATATTTGCTAAAGAATATGTTGCTATCAATGTAGATAGATTAAATGCTTTTGAAAATGGAACAGAAGTTACACCAGAGTTACTGCTAGAAAAGAGAATAATCAGTAAGATAAAAGACGGAGTTAAGATTTTAGGAAATGGAAACTTAGAAAAGAGCTTAACTGTTAAGGCTTCAAAATTCTCTAAATCAGCAGCTGAAAAGATTGAAGCAGCTGGAGGAAAAGTTGAGGTGGTATAAAAATGCTATCAACCCTACGTAATGCCTGGAAAGTTCCAGAACTAAGAAAAAGAATTTTATATACCATATTTTTAGTCATGGTTCTAAGAGTGGGAAACTTTATTCCTGTTCCTGGAGTTGACATAGCAGCATTGTCTGCAAGTATGGGGCAGTCTGGAACATTAATAAATTTTTATGACTTGATATCCGGAGGTGCCTTTAGCGGATTTAGTATCTTTGCATTAGCTGTATCACCATACATTAATGCATCGATAATAATGCAGCTTCTTACAATAGCTATTCCAAAATTGGAGCAGTTATCTAAGGAAGGCGAAGATGGAAGAAAGAAAATACAAAACATAACAAGATATATATCAATACCAATATCAATTATAATGGCATATGCATCTTATATGTATATCTATAATCAAGGAGTTGTTACTGATAGCTCATTCCTTGGAATTATGTTGATCTTAGTTCCTCTTATTGCAGGAAGTACATTCTTAATGTGGTTAGGGGATCAGATAACAGTAAAAGGTATTGGAAACGGACTTTCTTTGATAATCTTTGTAAATATAATTTCTAGATTTCCAACTCTAGTAAATCAAATTATAAAGTCTCAAGAAACCGGAGCTGTTACTGGAGTAGCAGTAGCAATGCTAGTAGTAGCATCATTGGCTATCTTGTTGTCAATAATATATATGACATTAGCAGAAAGAAGAATTCAAGTTCAGTATGCTGGAAAAGCTGTTGGAAATAAGACTTACAAAGGTCAAACAACCCATATTCCAATAAGCATAATTGGATCTGCTGTTATAGCAATAATCTTTGCTATGTCAGTGCTTCAGTTTGTACCAGTAATTGCTCAATTATTCTTCTCAAATACTTCTTTCTATGCATGGATTAATTCCAATAGTCCATGGAATATATTCAGCACCAACACATGGTCACATGTAGTTGTTTATGCAATACTGGTTATATTCTTCACTTGGTTTTATTCACAAATTACATTTAAACCAGAAGAGATGGCTGAAAACATGCATAAGTCTGCTGGCTTTATACCAGGTATAAGACCAGGAAAACAAACTGAATTATATTTAGAGAAGATATTAAATAAAGTGTCTATAATAGGTGGAATATATGCGTCAATCATAGCGCTTTTCCCTATAATAATATCGGCACATACGCCATTTAAGGGTATTCAATTTGGAGGTACAATGTTCCTAATTATGGTCAGTGTATCACTAGAGACTGTAAGACAAATTGAATCTCAATTAGTAATGCGTCATTATCAAGGATTCCTTAAATAGAATATAGTGGAGATGATGCAAAGTGAGAATAGTTTTATTAGGTCCTCCAGGAGCAGGAAAAGGAACGCAAGCTAAGTCAATTAGCAATAAATATTCTATACCACATATATCTACAGGTGATATTTTCAGAAAGAATATTTCTGAAAAGACACCTCTAGGAGTAGAAGCTAAAGGATATATTGACAAAGGTCATTTAGTACCAGACTCTTTAACTATAGACTTAGTTAAAGATACTTTAAGTCAAGAGTTCTGTAAAAATGGATTTTTACTAGATGGATTTCCAAGAACAGTAGCTCAAGCTGAAGCATTAAAAGAGTTTTTAAAGGAAACTGAAACAGATCTTGATGTAGCACTTTTAATAGATGTACCTCAAAGCTTCATTCTTGAAAGAATGACAGGAAGAAGAGTATGTACATCATGTGGTGCAAGTTATCATGTAAAATTCAATCCACCATCTGTTGATGGAAAGTGCGATGTATGTGGTAATGATGTAGTGCAAAGAAAAGATGATACAGAAGCAACTGTAAAAGAGAGATTGGATGTCTATGATAGTCAAACTCAACCTTTAATAAATTATTATGATGGTGAAGGACTTTTAAAGACTGTAGATGGTACTAAAGCAATCAATGAAGTTTTTGAAAGCATCTGCAATATTCTAGGAAGCGATAAGTAATGATTATATTAAAAAATAATCACGAAATCGAGTGTATGAGAGCTGCTGGACGTATAGTCGGCGAAACTCTTTTAAAACTTGAAGAAACTATATCACCAGGTATAACTTCCGCAGAGATAGATAGATTAGCAGAGGAATTTATAACTAAGCAGGGAGCAAGGCCGTCCTTTAAGGGATATGGAGGTTTTCCAGGGTCAATATGTGCATCTGTTAATGAAACTGTGGTTCATGGCATCCCGAGTAATGACGTAATCTTAAAAGAAGGAGACATAATCAGTATTGATTGTGGAGCTTGCTTTAATGGGTTTCATGGAGATGCCGCAAGGACCTTCCTAGTTGGAAAGGTCTCAGATGATGCCAAGCAACTTGTAAAAGTTACTGAAGAAAGTTTTTTTAAAGGTGTAGAAAAGGCTATAATAGGAAATAGGATAACCGATATAGGTCATGAAATCCAGACTTTTGTCGAGACTCATGGATATTCTGTTGTTAGGGATTATGTGGGTCATGGAATAGGAAGGAATCTTCATGAAGATCCTGCAGTTCCTAATTTTGGTAGACCTTGTAGGGGACCCAAAATAGTCGAAGGAATGGTATTAGCAATTGAACCGATGATAAACAAAGGTCAGTATTATGTAAAGACTAAAAGAGATGGATGGACTGTAGTTACTACAGATGGAAGTCTCTCAGCTCATTATGAGAATACTGTTGCTATTTTACCAAATGGTCCTGAGATTTTAACATTAATAAAATAAAACCCAAGTTTAGCGATGCTTAGTTATAAATTCATATCGGCTAAAGCTGAATTAATTTATGACTAAGGTAATCATTGAGGTGAAAAATTTGCAAGACAATGACTTGTTAGGTAAAGTTGTAATTTCTAAAGCAGGCAGAGACGCAGGTGATTACTACATTGTCATAGAGCAAATAGATGATAACTATGTATTACTTGCTGACGGAAGGTTAAAGACAATAGAAAAGCCTAAAAAGAAAAAACTAAAACATTTAAAAATCACTGATGTTTTGGCAGCAGATATAAAAGAGTACATAATATCTAATAAACAAAGCTTGGATATTATGATAAAAAAGTTTTTAGAAGGCATTGTTTAAGGAGGTTTGATTACCTTATGTCTAAAGATGATGTTATAGAAATGCAAGGTATAGTTTTAGAAGCTCTACCTAATGCAATGTTTCAGGTAGAACTTGAAAGTGGGCACAAAATATTAGCTCACATATCAGGGAAGTTAAGAATGAACTTCATAAGGATTCTACCAGGAGACAAAGTCACTGTGGAGCTTTCTCCATACGACTTGACTCGTGGAAGAATTACTTGGAGAGCGAAGTAATAAGGAGGGTTAGCCATGAAAGTAAGACCGTCAGTTAAGCCTATTTGCGAAAAGTGCAAGGTTATAAGGAGAAAAGGAAAAGTAATGGTTATCTGCGAAAACCCAAAGCACAAGCAAAAGCAAGGCTAAGATAAAAAAGATATAACCGTTAGTAGATTTTAGGTAAGGCTGACAATAGAGTAGCCGCTACGCTCTATTGACCTAAGATTTGAAATATATTCATTAAAACCACTAGATAAAGTTAAACAAGACATTTCAATTACCAGGAGGTGTAAATTTTAATGGCAAGAATAGCAGGCGTAGACCTACCAAAGGAAAAAAGAGTAGAAATAGGTCTAACATATATATTTGGAATAGGATTACCTACTTCTAGAAAAATTCTTGAAGCTACTGGAGTAAATCCAGACGTTAGAGTTAAGGATTTAAGCGAAGAAGAAGTTAATGCTATCAGAGATTACGTAAAGAACCTTAAAGTTGAAGGTGACCTTAGAAGAGAAGTAGCTCTTAATATCAAGAGATTAGTAGAAATCGGATGTTATAGAGGTATGAGACATAGAAGAGGTCTTCCAGTAAGAGGACAAAGAACTAAGACTAATGCTAGAACTAGAAAAGGTCCTAAGAAGACTATAGCAGGTAAGAAGAAGTAATAGTTAGGAGGTAAGACAATGGCAGCTCAAAAGGTTAAAAAGACCAGAAGAAGAAAAGAGAGAAAGAATGTTGAGCACGGTGCAGCACATATAAAGTCAACTTTCAATAACTCAATAGTTACTTTAACTGATGCAGCAGGAAACGCTTTATCATGGTCTAGTGCGGGAGCATTAGGATTCAGAGGATCAAGAAAAAGCACTCCATTTGCTGCACAAATGGCAGCTGAAACATCAGCTAAAGCAGCTATGGAACATGGTTTAAAAAGCGTTGAGGTATATGTAAAGGGACCAGGAGCAGGAAGAGAAGCAGCAATCAGATCTCTACAAGCAGCAGGTCTAGAAGTTACTCTAATAAAGGACGTAACTCCAATACCACACAACGGATGTAGACCACCAAAGAGAAGAAGAGTTTAATTTCAAGTTAACAGGAGGTGTAATTTAATGGCAAGATATACTGGAGCAAGCTGCAAACTTTGCAGAAGAGAAGGTATGAAGTTGTTCTTAAAAGGTGATAGATGTTATACAGACAAATGTGCATTTGCTAGAAGAAGCTATGCACCAGGACAACACGGACAAAGCAGAAAGAAAGTATCTAACTACGGAATGCAGTTAAGAGAAAAACAAAAGGCTAGAAGAATATATGGTGTTCTTGAAAAGCAATTTAGATGTTACTATGAAAAAGCTGATAAGCAAAGAGGAATCACTGGTGAAAACTTATTAAGACTTTTAGAAATGAGACTTGATAATGTTGTTTACAGATTAGGATATGGTGCATCAAGATCAGAAGCTAGACAATTAGTAACACACGGACATTTCTTAGTAAATGGTAAGAAGGTTGATATCGCTTCTTACAACGTAAATGTCAACGATGTTGTAAGTGTTTGCGAGAAGAGCAGAGCTACTGAAAAGTTCAAGGTATTTGCTGAGAATCCAAAGACTTTACCAAAGTGGTTAGAAGCTAATGTTGAAAACTTTGAAGGTAAAGTAGTAGCACAACCTGCTAGAGAAGACATAGATTCTCCAATAAACGAGACATTAATCGTCGAGTTATACAGCAGATAATAGCTTTTAAAATAATTGTGGTAGAAGTTTATTTCTACCATAATTATATGAAATCAGTTGCCCTCATAAAATAATATGCCAGTTAAATATAAGGAGGGTTTGTAGATGTTAGAAATAGAAAAGCCAAAAATAGAATGTGTAGAAGTTAGTGAAGACGGAAGCTATGGTAAATTTGTTGTAGAACCTCTTGAAAGAGGTTATGGTATAACATTAGGAAATGCTTTAAGAAGAATATTGCTTTCCTCATTACCAGGTGTTGCAGCTACTTCTATAAAAATAGATGGGGTTTTACATGAACTTTCAACTGTTCAAGGTGTTAAGGAAGATGTTACAGAGATAATCTTAAACATTAAAGCTTTAGCCCTTACAATGACAGGAGAAGGTCCAAAGACTATTTATATTGATGCTCAAGGACCAGGAGAGGTTACTGGTGCTGATATAAAGACAGATGGAGATGTTGAGGTTATTAATAAAGACCTACATATAGCTACTCTAGATTCAGATGGTAAGCTATATATGGAGATCACTGTTAATAATGGTAGAGGCTATGTAAGCCAAACTAGAAATAAGACAGACGATCTTCCAATATCATCAATAGCTGTAGATTCTATTTACACTCCAGTAAAGAGGGTAAACTTTACTGTAGAAAATACAAGAGTAGGTCAAATTAGTGATTATGACAAATTGATATTAGAGATTTGGACTAATGGAACTATAAAGACTGAAGAAGCTATAAGTTTATCAGCTAAAATACTTATAGAGCATTTCAAACTATTCATGACTCTTACAGATCATGCTAACGATGTTGAGATAATGATCGAAAAAGAGGAAGATAAGAAAGAAAAAGCCTTAGAAATGACCATAGAAGAACTTGATTTATCAGTAAGATCTTATAACTGCTTAAAGAGAGCTGGTATAAACACAGTTCAAGAGCTTGCTCAAAGATCTATGGATGACATGATGAAGGTAAGAAATTTAGGTAAGAAATCCCTTGAAGAAGTGGAAAGAAAACTTAAAGAATTAGGTTTAGGCCTAAGACTAAACGATGAGTAAGGAGGTAAATCTATGGCAGTACAACGTAAATTAGGACGCCCAACTGATCAAAGAATAGCTATGTTAAGAAACCTTGTTACTAGCTTCTTAAAGAATGGTAAGATAGAGACTACTGAAACTAGAGCTAAGGAAACAAGAAGATTAGCTGAAAAAATGATAACTCTTGCAAAAGCAGGAGATCTTCACTCAAGAAGACAAGTGCTTTCTTTCGTAACTGAAGAAGCAGTTGTTAAGAGATTATTTGATGAAGTTGCTCCAAAGTATGCTGAAAGAAACGGTGGATATACTAGAATGTACAAAGTAGGTCCAAGAAGAGGCGACGGAGCAGAAGTAGTTATACTTGAATTAGTATAATAAATTCTTTTACATCAGGGATTAAGTTTAAAACTTAGTCCCTATTTTAATACATATATAAGATTATAAAAAATTAAAAAAATTTAAACGGTTATTTTATACTGCTTACCTTGAATTAAAATAGAATATTATTTATAATAGGAAAGGTAATGAAATTTTTGTAGAACATAGGTAAAATAAGCCTTTATAGGTGGTTTTACCTAAAACAATATTCACTACACATTTGGATAATTTTTGGAGGAAATCCTAATGGATAATATGATTAAAAGTGAAAATCTAACATATAAATACTTTCATGAAGATGAGAATGAGGAAAGGTTCGCTGTTAATGGAGTAAATCTTAATGTAGAGCGTGGAGAGTTTTTAGTTATACTAGGTCATAACGGATCAGGAAAATCCACTATGGCAAAGCTTATGAACGCACTTCTTTTACCAAGCAGTGGAACTATTTATATAAATGGAATGGATTCTAAAGATAGTGATAATCTTTGGAAGATAAGAAGTAGTGCAGGTATGGTGTTTCAGAATCCTGATAATCAGCTTGTTGCAACTATAGTTGAAGAGGATGTGGCTTTTGGACCAGAAAATTTAGGGGTTGAGCCTAAAGAGATAAGGGAAAGAGTGGACAGTAGTTTGAAGAAGGTAGGAATGTACGACTATAGAAGACACGCTCCGCATCTTTTATCTGGTGGACAAAAGCAAAGAGTTGCTATAGCTGGGATACTTGCTATGCGTCCAAAGTGCATAGTGCTAGATGAGCCTACAGCAATGCTAGATCCTTCTGGAAGAAGGGAAGTTATAAGGACAATAAAGGAGCTAAACAAAGAGTATGGCATAACTATAGTTCTTATTACACACTATATGGAAGAAGCTGTAGAAGCTGATAGAATAGTTGTCATGGACGATGGAAAAGTTCTTATGGAAGGAAAACCTAGAGATGTGTTTTCTAAGGTAAGAGAAATGAAGCAAATAGGACTAGATGTACCGCAAGTAACAGAGCTTGCTTATGAATTAAAGAAAAGTGGAATTAATGTCAGTGAAAAAATATTAACTATAAATGAGATGGTGGATGCATTATGTCAATTAAAATAAGTAACTTAACACATGTATATATGCCGGGGTCACCTTTTGAAAAAAAGGCGCTAGATGATGTTTCTCTAGAGATTAAGGATGGTCAGTTTGTTGCGCTTATAGGGCATACTGGTTCAGGAAAATCAACACTTATACAACATATGAATGGACTTCTTAAGCCTAGTAGTGGAGAAATTATTGTTGATGATAAGAATATAACAAATAAAGAAGTAAAGCTTAGTGACATTAGAAAAAAAGTAGGTATAGTATTTCAATATCCTGAGTATCAATTATTCGAAGAAACTATAGAAAAGGATATTGAATTTGGACCTAGAAACTTGGGACTTTCTGATGAGGAAATAGCCTTAAGAGTAAAAAAAGCTATGAAGATGGTTGGATTAGACTTTGAAACTTACAAAGATAAATCTCCATTCGAATTAAGTGGAGGTCAAAAGCGAAGAGTTGCTATAGCTGGAGTTGTAGCTATGGAACCAAAGGTTCTCATATTAGATGAACCTACAGCAGGATTAGATCCAAAAGGCCGAGATGAGATATTAGGTCAAATAAAAAAACTTCATGATGAATACAAGATGACAATAATCTTAGTTTCTCATAGCATGGAGGATGTAGCAAGGGTTGCAGATAGAATTCTTGTAATGAATCAGGGGAAATGTGTGCTTGATGGAAAACCATATGAGGTATTCAAGGAGATTGATACTCTTGAAAGTATAGGTCTTGCGGCACCACAGGTTACCTATCTCATAAGAGAGCTTAGAAATAAAGGATTTAATATAGCTGATGATATATTCACAGTAGAGGATGCTAAGAAAGCTATTCTTAAAATGCTGAAGTAAGAGTAGCTTCTGGTCAAAGTTTGATTAGGACGGAGGAAGAGAAAGATGATAAAGGATATAACAATAGGACAATACGTTCCAGGAGATTCCTTTATACATAAATTAGATCCAAGAACAAAGATACTTATATCTATATTATTTATTGTAGATATATTTCTAATCAAAAGTTTTTGGGGATATTTATTTGTAGTATTATTTATTGGTTCAATATTATATGTTTCAAAATTATCTCCTAAATATTTATTTAAGGGATTAAAAGCAATCTTTGTGCTAGTTTTGATTACTGCTATGCTGAACATTTTTATGATAAAGGGAGAAACTTTACTATTTAAGTGGGGATTTTTAGAGATTTACACTGAAGGGCTTAGAACAGCAGGATTTATGATTTTAAGGCTTATATTCCTTATATCAGGCACCTCACTTCTTACACTTACAACATCTCCTATAGAGCTTACAGACGGTATAGAAAGGCTTTTGAATCCATTTAAGAAGATAGGTCTTCCAGCTCACGAACTAGCTATGATGATGACCATAGCCCTAAGATTCATACCTACTTTGATGGATGAAACTGACAAGATAATGAAAGCCCAAATGGCAAGAGGTGCGGATTTTGAAAGTGGTGGAATAATACAAAAGGCAAAGAGCCTCATCCCCCTTTTAGTTCCTTTATTTATATCTTCCTTTAGAAGGGCAGATGAGCTTGCAAATGCCATGGAAGCGAGATGCTATAGAGGTGGAGAAGGAAGAACTAGAATGAAGATCTTAAAGATGGAAAAGAGAGATACTGTTGCATTCATTATGTTTGCATTGTTTGCAGTAGCTTCAATAGGAATAAAATACGTAGTTTAAATTAAGATAAAAGTTGAAGGTGAAAAGATGAGAAATGTTAAGCTGACATTGGAGTATGACGGTACTAATTATGCTGGCTGGCAGAAACAAAATAACGCTTTGACTGTAGAGGGACAGCTTCTAAAAGCTATAAAAAGAGTCACTGGTGAGGATGTAAAGACCATAGGATGCAGTAGAACTGATTCAGGAGTACATGCAGAGAACTACATAGTAAATTTTTATACAGATAGTACGATTCCAGGAGATAAGTTCATGTTTCCATTAAATAATGCCTTACCAGAAGATATATGCATCACAAATTCAGAGGAAGCGGATTTAGAATTTCACGCTAGATACTATACTACAGGGAAAACTTATTGCTATACTATATTAAACAAGGAACAGCCTAGTGTACTTTATAGAAATTATTCTTACAGGGTGAAAGAAAAACTTGATGTAGAGGCTATGAGAAAGGCATGCACATACTTTTTAGGTACTCATGACTTTGAAGCCTTTAAAACTCAAGGGAGTTCAACCACGTCATCCATAAGAACTCTTTATGATGTGCATATAGATCAGGAAAAGGATATAATAAAAATATATGCTACCGGTGATGGTTTTTTGTACAATATGGTTAGAATAATGGTAGGGCTTCTAATAGAAATAGGAAAAGGTAAAAAGGATCCGGAAATAGTATTAAAAGCCATAGAATTAAAAAACAGAACATACACTAAGAAAGTCGCACCACCACAAGGTTTGATGCTAAAAAAAGTATTTTACTAAAATGTGAAGAAGATGTTGACACGCCCGGCTAAATGTAATATAATTAGTTTGTTTGATAAGTGTGTCATAGTGTAACAGATTCATGAGTTTTTGAATCTTAACATAAATGGATACTGACGAAAAACTTAATGTATAGTTCAGGGAGGGAAAAAGATGAAATCATACATTGCTAAACCACAAGAGGTTGAAAGAAAATGGTATGTAGTTGACGCAGCAGGAAAGCCACTAGGAAGAGTTGCTAGCCAAGTTGCATCAATATTAAGAGGAAAACATAAGCCAACATTTACACCAAATGTTGATACAGGAGACTTCGTAATCATCATAAATGCTGAGAAGGTAGTTTTAACTGGTAAGAAATTAGACCAAAAGATGTTAAGACATCACTCTTTCTATCCAGGTGGATTAAAAGAGACTCCATACAGAGTAGCATTAGAAAAGAAGCCTGAGTTCGTATTTGAAGAGGCAGTAAGAAGAATGCTTCCAACAGGAGTTTTAGGAAGAAAGATGCTTAAGAAGCTTAAGGTTTATAGAGGCGCTGAGCACAATCATGCAGCACAGAATCCAGAAGTACTTGAGTTAAAGTACTAGTAGCTGAGAGGAGGAATTGAGATGGCTAAGGTTCAATATATGGGAACTGGTAGAAGAAAGAAATCTATCGCTAGAGTAATACTTGTACCAGGAGAAGGTAAAGTAACAATAAATAAGAGAGATATAGATCAATATCTTGGATTAGAAACTTTAAAAGTTGTAGTTAATCAACCATTAGTTTTAACAGGAACTAAGGACAAATTTGACGTTATAGTTAACGTTAATGGTGGTGGATTCACAGGTCAAGCAGGAGCTATAAGACACGGAATATCTAGAGCTCTATTAAAAGCTGACGAAAGTTTAAGACCAGAATTAAAGAAAGCTGGATTCTTAACTAGAGACCCAAGAATGAAGGAAAGAAAGAAATACGGTCTTAAAAAGGCTAGAAGAGCTCCACAGTTCTCAAAGAGATAGTATTTGGAGTTATACAAATCCCACAAACTCAGTGTTTGTGGGATTTCTTTATATACAAAAACATACTGTTTTTTATCTGTAACTAACAAGTAAGTAACAAGTAGGTGACAAAAATTAAATTAATCCATATGAATTTTAATTTTTAAGTTTAAAGGAAGTTTTGATGGTTAATAGAATAATATTAATAATGGGTTCATAGAAAAAGGGGGATGAAAATGAAAACATTAGAAACTAACAGATTGATACTGCGTAGATGGACAGAAGAAGATGCAGAGGATGTCTATGAATATGCAAAGAGTAGCAAGGTGGGTCCAATGGCAGGATGGAAACCTCATGAGAATTTGGAGGAGACTAAAGGCCTTCTGAAGATGTTTATAAAACAAGATGAAACTTGGGCTATAGTTTTAAAGGAAACTAACAAAGTTATTGGTTCTTTGGGAATGCACAAAGCTGAAGAGGATTATGAAAAGACTCTAGGTTATGTACTTGGGGAAGCATACTGGGGACAAGGACTTATGAAAGAAGCGGCTGTTGCAGCCATGAGATATATGTTTGATGAAGAGGGAATAAGACAAATTTCAGTGTATCATTTCCCTTTTAATAGTCAATCAAAAAGAGTTATTGAAAAAATAGGATTCCGTTATACTGGAATGAAAAAAGCATCAACAAAAATTTATGATGGTAGTGTGTATGATGATATATGTTATATGATGACCAAGGAGGAGTTTTTCGATCGGTATGTAGGAGATGAAAATAGGTACAAAGAGCTTATTCATCAGTACCATAACATGATGAAAGGCTATATCCCAGAAGAAGAATGGATGGACTATGCCATAGATTCAGATCAGAACAAGGGGGTACCTGTTCCTGACATGGAGAAAGTCTATGAAGGAAAGACCCAAATCTTATTGAAAAAGGATTTTGAAAAAGTCATTCGTAATAATGATTTTCAAAGTGTAGTGGCAAATCGAAGAAGCCATAGAAAGTTTAGTAAAGATCCAATGACTGTGGATGAATTATCATATTTATTGTGGATTAGTCAGGGCTATGAAAATAATTTGCGTCTAAGAAATGCGCCAAGTGCTGGGGCAAGACATCCTTTTGAAACTTATATATTTGTGAAAGATGTAGAGGGATTAGAAAAGGGACTCTACACATATTGTGTATCTAAGCATAGCCTTATTTTTTTAGAAGAAGTTCAGAATATTGAGGAGAAGCTTACAAGGGCAACTTATGGTCAGGAGTTTTTCGGAGCTGCGCCGGTATCAATTATGTGGAGTGTCATACCATATCGTACAGAATGGAGATATTTAAATAAGGCAGCAAAATATGCTTTGCTTGATGCAGGTCATGTGTGTCAAAATTTATACTTAGGAGCTACAGCAATGGAATGCGGCGTATGTGCTATAGGATGCTATAATCAAGACATGTGTGACGAAATCCTAGGCATTGGCGATGAAGAGTTTACAGTTTATATGGCAGCTGTAGGGAGAGTTTAGAATAGATACAACTTTTATAATAAAGGGGATTTATCATGAAGGGGATTGCTCAGGAGATTTCTAAAGAAGTAAGACATGAGTTAGGAGATATTATAATAGATAGATTGGAGCCCATTCGTTCTAAGGATGGAGTTCATGTATGTAGGGGCATCATAAATAATAAACATGCTGTTATAAAATATTTTGAGAAAGAAGAGTTTAGAAGAGAGATTAATAATTATAAATTGCTAAATAAGCTAGGAATCAAAACTATTAATGTCTTTGGATATTGTGAATCCTGCATCATTTTGGAGGATATCAATTTTAGTGATGTTTGGAGATTAGGGATTAGTAGCGATTTGGATAATGAGGAAGTAGCAATGAATTTAGCACATTGGTATTTTGATCTTCATGAAAAGGGAAAGTTTTACGAGAATCTTAAAGATATGTACAAAGAAAGTGACATGATTAGTGATGGTAATTTAAAATTACTAAGAGAAAAGATGCCAGAGGCTAGGGAAACATTTGATTTCTTACTTAATAATCTAGAAAGATTAAAAGAAGTCATAGAGTCAATAGAGAAAACAATAGTTTATAATGATTTCTATTGGACTAATATGATAGTTAGAAAAGATGAAAAAGAAGCTATGATTTTTGACTATAATTTTCTTGGGTCAGGCTATAGATTTAGTGATTTAAGAAATGTTACATCAAGTCTCAGTGAGAGAGCCTCAATAAAATTTTTAAAAGAATATAATAAGCTTTATATAGAAAAGTATGATGTTTCTAGAGAATGTGAAGAAGAATTAGAGGTGAAAATTGACAAGATAGTAAGCGGATTAATGACTTTGATTATGGCTTATGATAAAGACATATTTCCATCATGGGCAGAAGAAGAAAAAGAAAGCTTATTAAATGGACATGTACTAGAAATTGCAAAGAATTTAGTATAGGTTTTAAAGTTTATACTTGAGATAATTAAATAAGAATTAACTTAAAAGGGGGACAATAAATATGACTAAGGAATTAGAATTTAGAAGTGCAGAGGAGAAAGATGTGTCCATAATCCTACTAGAAGATTTAGTTATTTTACCAGAATACCGCGGACGTGGATATGGAAAGGCTATGTTAAAGAGGCTTGCACAGATTACGGTAGAAAGAGGCTGTGGAAGGCTTGAGTGGACCTGCCTTGATTGGAATAAACCTAGTATAGATTTCTATCTATCACTAGGGGCTGTACCTATGAGTGATTGGACTGTATATAGATTTGCAGGGGAAACCCTTAAGCGAATGGGGGAGTAGAATTATAAGTGAATTAAGGAGGTGATGATATGAAAACTGCAATAATTTATTACTCCTTAGAGGGAAACACGGATTTTATAGCAAAGAAAATTGCAGCTAAAACTAAAGGAGATTTAATTGAACTTGTGCCAGAAAAAGCTTATCCTACGGGAAAGGTAAGTAAGTTTTTCTGGGGAGGAAAGAGTGTAGTATTTGGGGAAAAGCCTAAACTTAAAAATGCACCAATAGATATTGCAGGTTACGATAGAATATTTATTGGAACTCCTATATGGGCAGGAAAGTTTGCTCCACCTATAAAGACTTTTTTAGATACCTACAAGATTAGTGGAAAAGATGTTGTGATTTTTGCCTGCCATGGTGGTGGTGGGGCAGATAAGTGCTTCAATAAGATGAAAAATATACTAAAAGGTAATAACGTAGTGGGAACTTATGATTTTTTAGATCCATTCTTCCATAGTAGTACAGAGGATTGGAATTCAAAAATAGAGGAAATGCTTAAAAAGTAAATATATAAATAAATTTATATTTAAAAATTAATGATAACAGGTAGGAATGCAACTTAAAATATAAAAAGTGCACCTTGCCTGTTTTTATATTGTGAAAAATTTATGGGGTATATATAATAAAGCCAAAGGGAAAGGGGATGTCCATGAAAATAGTTTGTGATCATATAGAAAATGGGGAAGATGAAATTATTATAAAATATAAAACTATGACGGAGGAAATAGAAAATATTTTAAAATACCTTAAAAATGATTCGAACCATATAATCGGAGAATCTAGGGGGAAGAAGTATGTGCTAAAGCCTAGTGTCATATACTATTTTGAAAGTGTAGACAACTCTATTTTTGCTTATACAAAAGATGGAGTTTACGAGGTAAATAGTACATTAAACGATGTAGAAAGCAAATTTTCTCACTTAGGATTTTTCAGGTGCAACAAATCATTTGTTCTCAATATAAACAAGATATTGTCACTGAAAAGCGAAATAGGGAGCAGGATTAATGCAGAGCTCATAAATGGCGAGCATATCATTGTTTCTAGACGTTATTCTAAAAGCTTAAGAGAAATTTTAAGGGAGGGAAGAAATGATGGAGAGTATTAAAAAGTATATAAAAACAGAAGCAGATGTGGAGCTACTTTCCTGCGTGCATGGCATGTCGCTGGTATTTATGTATGGATTTTTCTTATGGCTATGGGGTATAGATTCGGTTTCATTTATGACGATACTTCAGATGTTTTTGCTTGGATACGCTATCTCATGGTTTCAAAAAGCTCTATTTCTAAAGGATAAGGTCTACAAGAAGAGAGAGTATAGGCTAAGAACAGTCCTATGGGTCATAGGACCCATAATTATGATGTTAATATGCCAGTATATCTTTAATTGGTTTATAGACACTCCTTATTACGTAGGGTGGATTTACGATGTAGTGATGATTAGTTATTTCATTATGCTAAGGTTCTTCATACAGATATTTTATAACAGCGATACTTTTGAATTAAATAAGATGCTATCAAATTACAAGGATAATAAAGGAGATGAAATAGGTGAGTAATGTTATTGAAGTAAATAATCTTACTAAGAATTATGGAAAGGCACGAGGAGTCATAGAATTAAATTTAAATGTAGAGGAAAATGATTTTTTTGGATTTATAGGACCTAATGGTGCTGGAAAAAGTACAACTATACGTACGCTTTTAGGATTAATCAAACCCACATCTGGGGTGGCAAAGGTTTTTGATATGGATTCCTTAAAGTTGAGAGATAGAATCTTAAAAGAAGTAGGATATATGCCGTCAGAGGCTATGTTCTACAATGGGATGAAAGTAGAAGATATAATAAACTTTTCCTCAAAGCTTAGAAATAAAGATTGCACTAAAGAAGCAAAAATATTGTGTGATAGGTTTCAGCTAGATAGAAAGAAAAAGGTAGAGGAGCTCTCATTAGGAAATAGAAAAAAGGTATCTATAGTATGTGCTCTTCAGCATAAACCTAAGCTTTACATTTTAGATGAGCCAACTAGCGGACTTGATCCTCTTATGCAGAAGGAGTTCTTTTCTCTTCTTAAAGAAAGACAAAAAGAAGGATCTACCATATTTCTTTCCTCACACATATTGTCAGAAGTTCAGCATTACTGTACTAAGGCAGCTATAATAAGAGAAGGAAAAATAGTTGCGCAGGATTCTGTAGAATCATTTATGGGAAAGGCTACGAAACAAGTAAATCTTCATGGGATCTCAACACTTCCAAATCTTCAAGGACTAAAAAATGTAGAAATATCAGGAGATTCTGTAAGCTTTATATATGATGGAGAGATAAATAAGCTTATATCAGCATTGAATGGACTGAACATAAATGATATGACTATAACGGAGCCAGACCTAGAGACAATCTTTATGGATATATACAAAACTGGAGGTGATACAAATGACAATATTTAGCCATGAGATGAAACAAAATAAGAACATGCTTATAATATGGAGCCTTAGCGTAGGATTATTGATATTTGTATGTATGATGCTATATCCCCAAATGCAGGGACAGATGGAGGATATAAACAAGGTTTATAGCTCTATGGGAAGTTTTTCAGAAGCTTTTGGGATGGACAGGCTTAACTTTGGAACTGTAATGGGATTCTACGGAATTGAAGGTGGAAATATACTAGGTATAGGCGGAGCGTTTTTTGCAGCAATGACTGGCATAGGAATGCTATCAAAAGAGGAAAATGCACATACTGCTGAGTTTTTGCTAACTCATGGAGTAAGTCGTAAAAGGATTGTAGCAGAAAAACTTTTGGCAGTACTCACTATAATAGTGATTTTTAATGCTGTATGTATAGGACTTTCTATGGTTTCTTTTAAAATCATTGGCGAAGATATAGCTATGAAAGAATTTTTTCTTTTCCATTTAGCCCAATTTATAATGCAATGTGAACTTGCTTTTATCTGTTATGGAATATCAGCATTTATAAAAAGAGGCGGTATTGGAATAGGAATAGGCATAGCATCTATGGGGTATTTTTTCAATATAATATTGAATATAAGCGATAAAGCAAAGTGGCTGAAATATGTTACTCCATTTGCATATTCTGATGCAGCGGATATATTATCTAAGGCCGAAATCAAAGGAGATTTAATTGCAGTTGGAGTATTTTATGCCATAATAGGGGTAGCTGTAGCATTTTGGAGATATTGTAGGAAAGATGTAGTAAGTTAGAATTTGTATAGTAAAATAAGATAAGACATTTTTAGACGGGGAACTTTGAGTTTCTCGTTTATTTTTTTAGAAAATTAGAATAGGGATAATTATAAAGTTTTATGAATTTTATGTTACAAAAGCTTAAGACAAAATAGAAAATATATTTACAAAAACTAAATAAAAAGTTATATTTGTAGGCAAAATAAACATATATGTAGTAGATATTAGTACATATGACTTTTTTATCGTGAGTTATATTAAGTTTAGGTTAAAAAATAAGAAAAAAGCTTAACATATGTTAAGAAATAATATAATATGTTTGTGGATAATGAAAAAATATTATGGAGGAAGATATTTTGGATAATTTGGATATGATAATCGGATTAATAGGAGGATTAGGTTTATTCCTTTATGGAATGAAGTTAATGGGAGAGGGACTGGAAAATGCCGCTGGTGACAGTTTAAAGTCTATTCTAGAAAAGGTAACTTCAAATCCAATAATGGCTGTGTTAATTGGAGCTGTAGTAACGGCTGTTATACAAAGTAGTAGTGCTACCACTGTTATGGTAGTAGGTTTTGTTAATGCTGGACTTATGAATTTATATCAAGCTGCCGGAATTATAATGGGAGCAAATATTGGTACTACGATAACAGCACAATTAATTTCTTTTAAATTAGATGGAATAGCGCCTATTTTTGTAGCTTTAGGAGTTGCAATAGTTATGTTCTCCAAAGCTAAAAAGCGTAAAGAGATTGGAAACATAATACTTGGATTCGGTATACTTTTCATGGGTATGGGAATAATGTCAGACGCTATGAAACCAATCGCTTCATCACCTTTATTTAAAGAGTTTATCATAGCTATCGGAAACAATTGGGCCCTTGGTCTTTTAGCAGGTCTAGCTATGACTGCCGTATTACAAAGCTCGTCTGCAACTACTGGTATAATAGTAGCATTAGCTACTACAGGATCTATAACTATGAAGGTAGCACTTCCAGTTATCTTTGGATGTAATATAGGAACTTGTGTAACGGCTTTACTATCAAGTATAGGAACAAACAAAACAGCTAGAAAAGCTGCACTTATTCATCTTATATTTAATATAACAGGAACACTTATCTTTATACCTCTTATGGGAATATTGATAACAATAGTAGAAACTATAAGTCCTGGAGATGTTAAGAGACAAATAGCAAATGCCCACACTATTTTTAACATAACAAATACAATAATAATGATACCACTTATAAAAATATTAATTGATATAGTTAACAAGCTTCTTCCAGGTGAAGATGAAGTGGAGAAGATAGGAGCTACATATATAGATGACAGATTCTTAGAAACTCCTGTAATAGCTAGTGGTCAGGTTATAAAAGAAACTATAAGAATGGCAAATAAGGCAAAAGAAAACCTTGAAATTTCAGTAACTGCTTTTATGACTAATGATGATGAGCTTATAACGAAAGTCTATGAGAATGAGCAGATCATCAATACTTTAGAGAACGAAATAACAAATTACTTGGTGAAGCTTGCAAAGACAGATTTATCTGATAAAGAAAAGGGAATAGTGGCATCTTCCTTTCATATTATAAATGACATAGAAAGAGTGGGAGACCATGCTAAAAATATAGCAGAACTTAGCTCGGAGAAGATTTCAAAGAGATTTTCTTACAGCGAAGATGCACAGCAAGAATTAACTGATATGTACAACTATACTTTAGATTCCTTAACTGCTGCTATAGAAAGCTATGAGTCATCAAACATCAAAAAAGCTGAAACTGTTAGAAAGCTTGAAGAAAGAATAGATATATTAGAAAAAGAATTAAGATCTCACCATATCAAGAGATTAAATGATGGTCAATGTAATGCTATATCAGGAGCTGTATTCCTAGATCTTATAAGTAATTTTGAAAGAATAGGAGACCATGCTACTAATATTGCAGAAAGTGTATTGAATAACGCTGTATAGTTTTATACTTTTAGGAGTATCAGTTATTAAACTGATACTCCTTATATTTTTTGAAGAGGTGGATAAACTACTTTCATGAGTTTAAAAGTAGTTAAGGAGGACAAAATATGAAGATACACTTCTGCAAAAAGAATCTTTTAATAATACTAATGGCGCTTATGGTGATTTTTCCTATAAATATGATTTCGGCAAAAGCTGACGAAAACCAAAAGTGCATATTGATAGACCCAGGACATGGAGGAAAAGATGGTGGAGCTAAGTCTAAAAATGGAACAAATGAAAAAGATATTAATTTGTCTATAAGCAAGAGATTAAAAGAGCTTTTAGAAAAGGATGGATACAAGGTATATCTTACGAGAGAAGATGACGTAAATCTTAAAAGTGAAAAGATTAAAACAAGCAAATTTAAAGTATCTGACCTCACTAGAAGATGTGAATTAAAAGAAGAGACAAAATGTGATATGTTTATCAGTATTCATTTAAATATGTATACCGATGCAAAGCCTAAGGGTGCGCAAGTATGGTACTCTACATATGAAAAAAGTAAAACCTTAGCAGAAATCCTTCAAGATAGCTTTAAAGAAAACTTAGATAATAGTAACAAAAGACTTCCTAAAGCTGCAGGAGAGCAATACAAGATTCTTCGTGACAAATATCAAGGTCCGGCAGTAATCGTTGAATGTGGATTTTTATCTAATCCTCAAGAGGAGCAGCTGCTTAAAGATGATGGATATCAACAAAAAATTGCAGAAAGCTTAGCTAAAGGTGTTAAGAAATACTATGAATTAGAAAATAAATAGATTTCCTAGGAAATAATGAAGAAAGTTTGGAAAATAATAACTTTGGGTTTAAGATGAATATACAATAAAAGATAAGTAAAGATAAAATTAAAATGACTATGACATAAATTGTCATAGTCATTTTGTGGATTTAAAAATGGTGGTAATATTAATGTAATCTAAAGAATGTTTGTAAAGAGTGTTATTATTAATGAGTTGGAGAAATCTATTAAGAATGCTCCAACAACAGGTAAAACAAAGTATGCCATAGGTGATGGCCCGAATTTGGAAGTAACTGCATCCATATTAGCCATAGCATTTGGAGTAGCACCCATACCAAAACCACAGTGTCCAGCTGAAATTACAGCTGCATCGTAATCTTTTCCCATAAGTTTATATGTTATGAAATAAGAGAAAATACCCATTAACAATGCTTGTACAGCTAATAAGATTATTAATGGACCAGCAACTTCTTGAAGTTCCCAAAGTCTTAGGCTTATAAGGGCCATTGACAAGAATACATTTAAACCTATTGTACCAAGAGTGTCAGTACATTTTGTATTTATTTTAAATTTGCCTGTCTTTTCGCCAACGTTTACAATGATACATGCTATTATCATTGCATCTATGTATGAAGGTAATGTTATACCAAGTTTAGTAAAGATACTTTCAAGTATTGTTCCAAGTCCCATAGCTATAAAGATTATAGATAAGGTGTTAAATAAAGATTTTGTATCTATAACATCACCATTATCTTCTGCAGTTACATCTACTGCAGCTTCAAAAGATGCAGTATTAACAATTGAATTAGGGCATTGAAGTTTATTTTTCATTATTAATCTTCTACCGATTGGCCCACCTATTAAACTACCGCAGATAAGTCCAAAAGTAGCAGAGGCCATAGCAATTGTACTAGCTCCTACAAGACCGTAATTGTTTTCGAACAACGCCCCCCAAGTAGCACCCGTACCGTGTCCACCAGTCATAGTTACAGAACCAGCTATAAGTCCAAGTAATGGATTTGTGCCGATAGCTTTAGCTATTGTAACGCCTAATACATCTTGAAGAACAACTAAAGTGATAGCAGCAATGAAAAATAATATAACTTTCTTTCCACCTGCTTTAATCATCTTAAAGCTTGCTCCAAGACCTATTGTAGTAAAGAATACTAACATAAATGGATCTTGAAGAGTTGTATCAAGTTTTACAACTGCAACATTTGTTTGTCTAAGAATTAAGGTAAAAATTGCAAATACTAATCCCCCGATAACTGGAGAGGGAATACAAAACTTTTCTAGGATAGATATTTTGCTTTTTAAAAAACTACCTAAAAAATACGCGCCAATGGCAATGGCAAGTGTTTGAATCATATTTAATTCAAGTGTCATCATAATACCTCCTATTGTTAAAATTAAGTCTACGAAAAAGATTATATAATGAGAAGTAAAATTAAGACAAATTGAGATTTTACGGCAATAGACGTAAATAGCTACTTTTTTTGCAATATATCTCCGTTTTAAATCGTTTTTAGTAAAATCATTAAAAATAATAAAAAAAGTATGAATTTTGTAAAAAATAATAAAAAATAACGCGAAAAAGGAGATATTAAGAGTAAAAACGAGAAAAACTCAGAATATATCAGTATAAATCAAATAAATAACTAAATATGACTTAAAACGAGTGGAAATACTACATAAAAGATTAATATAAAATCTGTTAAATGGTATAATATATTATGTAATATAGTAAGAGATGTGGAAAGCGAAAATTAATTGATACTTATGTATATGTCTACAATATTTAAAATATTGTGATTTATAGGTTGAAAACACCTTAGAGATATGATATTCTATAAGTGGCAATGGACTTTTTACAATAGACCATTTATTCAAAAGAAGAATTAGTATCTCCGTATTGTTAAAGGTGAATTAAGTCTACAAATTAATTTTTATTAATGATATTAAGATACTAAAAAAGAGTTATAGGATGCGCCCTATAACTCTTTTTTTCTATTATATAAATATTAAAGCATATTTACAAATGCAGTGATTACACCAAGATTCATAAAGTCAACTAAGAATGCACCAACTATTGGAATAACCAAATATGCCGTTGGTGATGGACCAAATCTTGAAGTTACAGCGTCCATGTTAGCCATGGCATTAGGTGTAGCTCCCATACCGAAACCACAATGTCCAGCAGCTAGAACTGCAGCATCGAAGTTCTTTCCACAAAGTTTGAATGTTACAAAATAAGCGAAAGCTGCCATCAATACTGTTTGAGCAAGTAAGATTATTAGTAATGGGCCAGCAACAGCTTTTAACTCCCAAAGCTTTAAGCTTATAAGAGCCATTGATAAGAATACACTTAACCCCATAGTTCCTAATATATCATTACACTCAGAATTAACCTTTAATTTGCTACCACCAACATTAATGATTATACAAGCTATAATCATTGAACCTATATATGAAGGCATTGTTAATCCAATATTTTCTAAACCTGCAACTACGATAGTACCAAGTCCCATACATATACACATTAATCCAAATGTATCGAACATAGATTTTAATGTTATTTTTGAAGCACTAGAGTCAGCAACATCAGCTGCAGCGCTTTCATGAGCTAAAACATCAGCTTCAGCTGGTTTTAATCCATTTTTCATGATTAACTTTCTTCCTAAAGGACCACCCATTAAGCTACCAGAAACAAGTCCGAATGTAGCAGCAGCCATAGTTATTGCCATAGCACCAGTTATCCCATAACTTTCTTCAAATACAATGGCCCAGCTTCCACCAGTACCGTGACCACCAGTCATTGTAATTGAACCAGCCATTAATCCTAATAAAGGATTTTGTCCTAATACTTTAGCAAGACCTACACCAAGTACATTTTGAAGAGTTAAAAGTACTGCAGTTAAGATTGAGAAAATTATAAGTAATTTTCCACCCTTCTTGATAACTTGGAAGTTAGCAGTAAGTCCAACGCTAGTAAAGAAGATTAACATACATGGATTTTGCAATGTTGTATCGAAAGATACAGTTAACAATCCAGCTTCTTTTAGAATTAAAGTTAAAATAGAGAAAATAAGTCCTCCAACAACAGGTGATGGAATACAGAACTTCTCAAGAAAGTTCACTTTCTTTTTTAGCCAGCTACCAAGATAGTAAGCTACGATAGCTAAAGCTAAGGTTTGGATCATGTCTAATTTTAATTCCATTGATAAAACCTCCTATTATTAAATTATAAATTAAGTCTACAATAGGATTATACAATGCAATGAAAACGTTGAACAAATCTAAATATTCCAACAAAATCCTGTAATAGCTTGCGAATTCTCAATAATAATCCTATTTTGTCAGGTTTTGATAAAATTCTGAAAAACACTAGGGAAATAAATCAAATTTTTAAATTTGAAATAATAAAAGAAGCTGCAAGAGGAGATGCAGCTTCTTTTAGAAATATATATAATAATAGGTTTTAAGAATGTTAACTTATTAAATAAAGTTTGTAAATATAGTTATGGTTAATGAGTTTGCAAAGTCTACTAGGAAGGCACCTACAATTGGAAGAACTAAATATGCCGTAGGTGAAGGTCCAAAAGTAGAGGTTACAGAATCCATATTAGCCATAGCATTTGGAGTAGCTCCTAGACCAAATCCACAGTGGCCAGCTGAAATAACAGCTGCATCGTAGTCACGTCCTAGAACTCTAAATGTTACAAACATAGCATAAAGTGCCATCATTATAACTTGAGTGAATAATATTATTAGTAGAGGACCAGCAACAGCTTTTAATTCCCAAAGCTTTAAGCTTATAAGAGCCATGGATAAGAAAATGTTTAAAGCTGAGTTTCCTAAAATATCATTACAATCTAAATTAATTTGGAACTTGCCAGTTTTCTCACCAATATTGGCTATAATAGCACCGATGATCATTGCACCGATATAGATAGGCATTGTAATTCCTATAGCTTTAAAGCTTTTTTCTATTATGGTTCCAATACCCATACAGATACAGATTATAGCCAAAGTATCAAACATAGTTTTGCTATTTATCTTAAATCTTTCAGAAGTAGCAGCTAAAACATCCTCTGTTAAATCTTCATTAGAACGTTTAAGATCTGCTTCAGCAGGTTTTAAGTTATTTTTTACGATAAGCTTTCTTCCTACAGGGCCACCGATTAAGCTTCCACCTATAAGACCAAAGGTAGCAGCAGCCATAGTTATTGTATTTGCGGAAGTCATTCCAAATTGCTCTTCAAATACAACTGCCCATGTAGCACCAGTACCATGACCACCTGTCATTGTTACTGAACCAGCTATAAGTCCAAGTAAAGGATTAGTATCTAATATTTTGGTGATACCAATACCAACAAGGTCTTGTAATATTATTAATGCAAAACTTGCTAAGAAGAATATTACAACCCTTAAACCTCCCTTCTTTATAAGCTTCCAACTAGCAGTAAGTCCTATGCTAGTGAAGAATATTAACATACAAGGAGATTGGAGAGTAGTATCCAATTGAACTTGTCCAACACCTGTCTGACTAAAAATTAAATTTACTATTGCGAAAATAAGTCCTCCAATAACAGGGGCTGGGATACAGAATTTCTGGAAAATACTAATTTTCTTTTTTAGCCAAGAGCCAAGATAATAAGCACATACGGCTACAGTCAAAGTCTGGATCATGTCTAGTTTAATTCCCATTAATTGTTCCTCCTTTAAAAATATATAAATTAAGTTCTTAACTGAATTATACGAAGAGTTAAAAACATATACAAACTTGAAAAAATGGCTAAAAAATACATTGGTCTCTCTCTCGATTACAAAAGCTTCAAATTACTACCGATTACGTATTTATTAAAAAAGTATAGTTATTTTTGATAAATTGTTAATATTACTGTGAAATATAGTAACATTAATATAAAATAAGTTAATGAAAAGTGGGAAAAAGTTTGAACAATGATGGTGATGTGGTAAGAAAAAATTGAAGATGAAGTAAATGGTTAGGTTAAATATGGTAAAGGCAATTGCGTAATAGGTTGTTACACTGAATTAACACATATAGATTAAGAATAAGGGCGAAACTTGGGGATATAGAATCATCAACTATTCTATAGAAATGATATAGGCAAAATCTAAAATTACAAAGAAAGATTAAGATTAAAAAAAGAAAATCTATATAATGTATGATGTAAAATATGATTATTATGAAAATGTAGAGATTAATAAATTTAATATTATGTAGTGGAGTAAGAATATACCTCATATATGGTATAAATAAACATATATAATACTAAAAAAAGTAAAAAAAAATAGGCCTATTTTGAGGATTAAGAGGCAAGTTGTAAATGGCACTCTTAATGAATTTATGTTAAAAGAATTTGAATAATTACGAATTAAATGAAAAATAATTAGGGTAAAAATAGAAAAATAGCTAAAGATGCAATAGCATAGGATGTAGGTAAACGGATACAATAGGGAATGTAGATGAAATAATTGTAATTTAATAAATAAATGGTAAGAATTTTGATAAAGTGATGCAAATTTGCGAGGATAATCAGAACAAATGTGACTATTTCATATATTTTAAAATTTTTTAAAAATACAATTGAATGGAATTATTTCCTATGATATTATAAAGAGGACAACAAAAGGACTAATCCATTAGACCAATTGCTAAAGGAGGAGTGCAATGAACATAATTCTTACAAAAGGAAATGGACTACCTCTGTATTTGCAAGTAAAGAAGCAGATAATGAATCAGATACAAGTTGGACTACTAAAAGTTGGACAAAAGATGCCTACTGAAAGAGAGCTTTCTGAAATATTAAAGGTTAGTAGAAATACAATAACATCTGCATATAAAGAATTAGAAAAAGAAGGTGTCCTAAAATCTTATCAAGGAAAAGGAACATTTGTAGCAGAAGAAAACAATACCTGGGAACAGAAAGAAAGCAGAGATAAGATAGTAAAATTTGTAGACTTAGGTTTTGAAGAAGCTCTAGAAAGCGGATTAGGAGTAGACGAATTTTTATCAATAGTTAAAGAAAGAGTTAGAGAAAAAATAGAACAAATGAGAAAGATTACTGCACTGTATGTGGAATGTAACATTGAGCAGTCAAGAACATTTGCTAAAGAACTAACTAAAAAAACAGATATGAATGTAATTCCTTTAACAATAAATGATTTAAAAAAAATGGATATGGAAACAAGAAATAAATTAGAGACATGCCAAGTCATAATAACAACATTCAATCATGTGAATGAAGTGAAAGAGATAACTAGAGATTTTGAAAAAGAAACTTTAGGTGTAGCAATAAATGCTGACTTAGGTACTATAGTGAAAATTGCTAGATATCGAGAGGGCACGAGATTCTCTTTATTCTCTATATCAGAGGAATTCATTTTTAAGATAAAAAGTGCATTAGAGAAATCGGGCTTAGGCCAAATTGATATAAATTATAGTAATACAACAGACCCTGATGAAATATCAAGGGGAGTAGATAAATGTGATGTAATAATAGTATCACCGGGAAGATATAAAGATATAAAGAAATATAATAAGGACAATAAAGAAATCATTGAATTCGTATACACTTTAAATGAAGGTTCAGTGAAAATCTTAAAATCAAAATTAGTAGAGTTAAATTATAAGAACTAATTTTTAGTTCTTAATAATATAAAATTAAGTGTTAGGAGGCCCAATTTTATGGAAAAGAAAAAAATAGTCCTAGGTGTAATAGGATCAGACTGCCACGCTGTAGGAAATAAAATTCTTGACTTTGCATTTACAGAAGCAGGTTTTGAGGTAATTAATATAGGAGTGTTATCACCTCAAGAAGACTTCATCAATGCTGCTAAAGAAACTAATGCAGATGCTATAGTAGTATCTTCATTATATGGACAAGGGGAATTAGACTGCCAAGGAATGAGAGATAAATGTAATGAAGCTGGATTAGAAGGAATACTTCTATATGTAGGTGGAAACATAGTTGTTGGAAAGCAAGACTGGAATGAAGTGCACAAGAGATTCAAGGCAATGGGATTTGATAGAATTTATGCACCAGGAACACCAGCAGAAACTACAATAGCAGATTTAAAGAAAGATTTAAAGATAGAAGAATAATTTGAAAAATCCAATAGGGGTGAGTAGTGTGAATGCATATTTATTAATAGATTTTGGTAGTACCTATACTAAGCTCACAGCTGTGGACATAGATAATGAAGAAATCTTAGCAACTGCAAAAGATATAACCACAATTGAAAATGATATAATGATTGGTTTTAATAAGGCCTATGAAAAACTTATGAAAGATCTTGAGGGCAAAGAAGTAAACTTTGTAAACAAGCTTGCATGCTCATCAGCAGCTGGCGGACTTAAGATGATTGCAATAGGTTTGGTACCAGAACTTACAGCAGAAGCAGCTAAGAGAGCAGCTTTAGGTGCTGGAGCTAGAGTGTTAAAGACATATAGCTATGAATTAACTGAATTTGAAATTGACGAAATAAAAAATAGCGATATAGATATAATTCTATTAGCTGGTGGTACAAATGGCGGAAACAAAGATTGTATAATCCATAATGCTAAGATGTTAGCAGAAAGTGGTTTGAAGATACCAGTTGTAGTAGCTGGAAACAAAGTTGCTAACGATTATATAAATAAAATGTTTAAAGAAGCTCAAATACCTTTTGCTATTACAGAAAATGTAATGCCTAAATTAAACACTTTAAACGTAGAACCTGCTAGAGAAGAAATTCGAAAGATTTTCATGGGCAGGATCGTTGATGCTAAAGGTTTAAACAATGCAGAAAGTTTTATAAATGGTATACTTATGCCAACTCCAGCAGCTGTTTTAAAGGCAGCAGAGGTTTTGAGCAAAGGTAGTGATACAGAAGAAGGTATTGGAGATTTGATTGTAGTAGATATAGGTGGAGCTACAACAGATATTCACTCTTTAGCAGATGGGGAACCATCAAAGCCAGGAGTAACATTCAGGGGACTTGAGGAGCCTTTTGCAAAGAGAACAGTAGAAGGAGACTTAGGTATGAGGTATTCCGCACTATCCCTATGGGAAGCTGCTGGAACTAGAAAAGTAAAGAAGTATCTCAAAGATAAGACAGTAAATATTGAGGAAAATTGCAAATATAGAGCTGATAATATAATGATGGTTCCAGAGACCCAGGAAGAAATCGATTTTGATGAGGCTATGGCAAAAGTTGCTACAGACCTTGCATTAGAGAGACACTGTGGATATGTAGAACCAGCATATTCTCCATGTGGAGTTATATATACTCAGTATGGTAAGGATTTATTAGGAGTTCGATATTTGATAGGAACAGGTGGAGTGCTTGTACACAGTAAGAATCCACAGGATATTCTTAAAGCAGGGGTATATACTCCTGAAGGAATAAATTCACTTAAACCTCAAAGACCAAAATATTTACTTGATAAGACATATATATTATCTGCAATGGGGCTTTTAAGTTTTGAGCTTCCGGATGTAGCAGTTAGAATTATGAAAAAGTATTTATTAGAAGTATAGATAACCTTAAATTATATTTGAAAGGTAGGTAGTTAATAGTGAAACTTAGAAATAAAAAATGGACTGAAGAAGAATTTTTTGAGATAAGAAAAGAAGTTTTGGCTCAATGGCCAACTGGTAAGAATGTAGATTTAGATGAGGCTGTAGAATACTTGAAGCAAATTCCAGATAGCAAAAACTTTGCAAAGAAGCTTATTGCAGCTAAGAAAGCAGGAAAGACTTTAGCTCAACCAAGAGCAGGAGTTGCTTTACTTGATGAACATATAAAATTATTACAACACTTACAAAACGAAGGTGGAGCAGACTTATTACCATCAACTATAGATGCTTACACAAGACAAAACAGATATGATGAGTGTGAAAGAGGAATAGAGCAAAGTTTAGCAGCAGGAAGATCATTATTAAATGGATTCCCAGCAGTAAACCACGGTGTTGAAGGATGTAGAAAGGTTTTAGAATCAGTAGACCTTCCACTACAAGCAAGACACGGTACACCAGATTCAAGACTATTAGCTGAAATAATCCATGCAGGTGGATGGACTTCAAATGAAGGTGGCGGAATTTCTTACAACATTCCATATGCAAAGAGCGTAAGCATAGAAAAGACATTATTAGACTGGCAATATTGTGATAGACTTGTTGGATACTATGAAGATCATGGTGTAACTATAAACAGAGAGCCATTTGGACCTTTAACAGGAACATTAGTACCACCAAGTACTTCAAATGCAGTTGCTATAATAGAAGCTTTACTTGCAGCTGAGCAAGGTGTTAAGAACATTACTGTTGGATATGGTGAGTGTGGAAACCTAGTTCAAGACGTTGCAGCTATAAGATCACTTGAAGAGCAAGTAAATGAATACTTAGAAGCTTACGGATACAAAGATGTATTCATAACTACAGTATTCCATCAATGGATGGGTGGATTCCCAGCTGACGAATCTAAGGCATTTGGAGTAATTGCAACTGGTGCAGCAATAGCATCTTTAGCAGGAGCTACAAAAGTTATAGTTAAGACTCCACACGAAGCAATAGGTATACCAACTAAGGAAGCTAATGCAGCTGGTATCAAGGCTACAAAGATGGCTCTTAACTTATTAGAAGGACAAAGATTATCTGAGTCTAAGGAATTACAAGATGAAATAAATCTAATCAAAGCTGAAGTTAAGTGTATGTTAGATAAGACTTTTGAACTTGGAGATGGAGACTTAGCTATAGGAACAGTTAAAGCATTTGAGCAAGGTGTTATAGATATACCATTTGGACCATCTAAGTACAATGCAGGTAAGATGTTACCAGCAAGAGACAATAATGGTGCAGTAAGATACTTTAACGTAGGAAATATACCATTCACTCAAGAATTAATAGATTTCAACAGAAAAAAATTAGAAGAGAGAGCTGCATTTGAAGGAAGAGAAGTTTCATTCCAAATGACAGTAGACGATATATTTGCTGTAGGTAAAGGACAATTAATCGGAAGACCTCAAAAATAAGGCCTTTTAAAAATTAGTTATAAACTGTAGAGTTTATTATAAATAATTATGTAGGCTTATATAGCCACAATAAAAAGGAGTGCAGGAAAAATGAAAATTGTTGATGTTGTATGTTCAGCAGGCAGAACTGGTTTCTACTTTGATGACCAAAGAGCTATAAAGAAGGGTGCAGGCCATGACGGATTTACTTACGTTGGAGAACCTGTAACAGAAGGATTTACTTCTATAAGACAATCAGGAGAATCAATTTCAGTTCAATTAATACTAGAAGATGGACAAGTTGCATTAGGAGATTGTGCAGCAGTTCAATATTCAGGAGCAGGCGGACGTGACCCATTATTCCTAGCAGCAGATTTTATACCTGTTATAGAAAAAGAAATAGCTCCAAAGCTAATCGGAAGAGAATTAGATTCTTTCAAAGCTTTAGCTGAAGAGTTTGATAGAATGCAAGTAAATGGTAAGAGATTACACACTGCTATAAGATATGGTGTAACTCAAGCTATATTAGATGCAGTAGCAAAATCTAAACATTTAACTATGGCTGAAGTAGTTAGAGATGAGTACAATACTGGAGTAGAAATAAAGAGAATTCCAATATTCACTCAATCAGGAGATGACAGATACGACAACTCTGATAAGATGATAATCAAGGGTGCAGACGTAATGCCTCACGCATTAATCAACCACGTTGCTGATAAATTAGGAGAACACGGTGAAAAATTACTTGAGTATGTTAAGTGGTTAAGAAACAGAGTTATCCAATTAAGAACTTGCGAATGCTACAGCCCAGTATTCCACATCGACGTATATGGAACAATCGGATTAGCATTTGACTGTGATATAAACAAGATGGCTGATTATATAATGACTCTTGAAGAAGCAGCTAAACCATTCCACTTAAGAATTGAAGGACCTATGGACGTTGAAGAAAGACAAGCTCAAATGGAAGCTTTAAGAGACTTAACTGCTGAATTAGCAAAGAGAAACAGCACAGTAGAATTAGTTGCAGACGAATGGTGCAACACTTACGATGACGTTAAATTCTTCGCTGATAATAAAGCAGGAAACATGCTTCAAATAAAGACTCCAGACTTAGGTGGAGTAAACAACATAATCGAGTCTATCTTATACTGTAAGAAGATGGGTATTGGAGCATACTGTGGAGGAACTTGTAACGAAACTAACAGATCTGCAGAAGTATGTACAAACATCGCTATCGCTTGCGGAGCTGACCAATGCTTAGCTAAACCAGGAATGGGTGTTGACGAAGGATACATGATCGTTAACAATGAAATGAACAGAGTAGTAGCTCTAGTTAATAGAAGAAAATAGCCAAAAACAGGGGGCAGTTAGTATAACTGCCCCATACTTTTCAAGGAGGGAAATGCTGTGAGAGAAATAAAGGTTTCTACAATAACAAGTGCAATAAAAGATTTATGTATAAATGCTAACTATTACTTAGATCAAGATATAAGAGATAGATTACAAGAAGCTCAAGATAAGGAAACATTTCCAATAGCAAAAGAAATGTTAACTAAAATCATGATAAACGCTGATATAGCAAAGAATGAAAAAATGCCTATGTGTCAAGATACAGGAATGGCTTGTGTTTTTGTTGAATTAGGACAAGAAGTTCATATAGCTGGTGGCAGCTTAGAAGAAGCTATACATGAAGGTGTAAGACAAGGATATACTGAAGGATACCTAAGAAAATCAGTAGTAAAAGATCCTCTAGACAGAGTAAACACTAAAGACAACACTCCAGCAATAATCTACTACAACATAGTACCAGGAGACAAGCTTAAGATAACAGTTGCTCCAAAGGGCTTTGGTTCAGAAAACATGAGTGGAATAAAGATGTTAAAACCAGCAGACGGAGTAGAGGGAGTAAAGGAATTTATAATAGAAACTGTTAAAAAAGCAGGCCCTAACCCATGTCCTCCTATAGTTGTAGGAGTAGGTATTGGAGGAACTTTCGACAGAGCTGCAAATCTTGCTAAGAAAGCTTTAATAAGACCAACAGCTGAAAGAAATGCTAATCCAATGTATGCAGACCTAGAAGCAGAATTATTAGAAAAGATAAATGCTTTAGGCATAGGACCACAAGGATTTGGTGGAAGGACTACAGCTTTAGCTGTAAACATAGAATACTATCCAACTCATATAGCAGGTCTTCCAGTAGCAGTAAACATAAACTGTCATGCTACAAGACATGCTGAAGTAGAACTATAGAGCATATGTAGGAGGTGCCTTATGGAAAAGAGAATTACAACCCCTTTGACTTTAGAAAAAGTAAAGGACTTAAAAGCAGGAGATACCGTTTTGATAAGCGGAACAATATACACATCAAGAGATGCTGGACATAAGAGATTAGTTGACCTTTTAGATAAGGGAGAATCTCTACCTTTTGACCCTAAGGATCAAATCATATATTATGTTGGACCAACTCCAACAAAGCCAGGACATGCCTTTGGATCAGCTGGCCCAACAAGTAGTTACAGGATGGACCCTTATGCTCCAAGACTTTTAGAAGTAGGTCTTAGAGGAATGATTGGAAAAGGACTAAGAAACGAAGCCGTTATAGAATCTATAAAGAAAAATGGTGGAGTTTACTTTGCAGCAATCGGTGGAGCAGCAGCTCTAATCGGAAAGTCAGTTAAAAAGGCTGAAATAATAGCTTACGAAGATTTAGGCGCAGAAGCTTTAAGAGAATTGCAAGTAGAAGATTTGCCTGTAATTGTTGTAATAGATTCAGAAGGAAACAACTTATACGAGCAAGGTCAAAAAGAATATTTAGACAGCATTAAATAAATAAACAGGAGGTGTAGGCTACAATGAAAATTGAAAAAGTAGCAAAGGCAGGAACTCTTGAGTCTAATGACATAGTAATCATGGTGTATCCAAATGAAAATGATACAGTTGAAATAGAGCTAGAGAGCATAGTTATGCAACAATTTGGCACTAGAATCAGAGAAGTTATAGAAGAGACATTAAAATCACTAGGCGTTACTAGCGTAAAAGTTAAAGCTCAAGATAAGGGAGCTTTAGATTATACAATAGGAGCCAGAGTAGAAACAGCAATAAAAAGAGCACAATAATATTGCTTATATAAGGTGGGATTATAATGAAGGAATTAAGAAGAAGTATGCTTTTTATGCCTGGAAATAACCCAGGAATGCTTCAAAATGCAGCTATACTAGGTGCAGACTCTATAATACTAGATTTAGAGGACGCTGTAAGTTTAACTGAAAAGGATAGCGCAAGAATTCTAGTTAGAGAAGCCATAAAAACAATGGATTATTCTGATGTTGAAGTAATCGTAAGAGTTAATCCTATAGATACAGAATTCGGACCTACTGACTTAGATACAATCGTAAGAGTAAAGCCAGATACTATATTAGTACCAAAGGCTAGTATTGAATCTATAAAAGAAGTAGATAGAATAATGACAAATGTAGAAAAGGAAATGTGCTTCAACGTAGGAGAGATAAAGATAATAGCTCTTATAGAGACTGCAGATGGTCTTCAAAATGTCTATGAAATAATAAAGGCATCTTCAAGAGTTAACGGTGTGCTTTTAGGTGGAGAAGACCTAACTGCTGATTTAGAGATAAAGAGAACTAAAGAAGGAGAAGAAATCTTCTATGCTAGAAATAGAATTGCCATAGCTTGTAGAGCATGTAAAGTAACTTCTATTGACACACCATTCACAGATACAAATGACTTTGAAGGTCTAAGAAAAGATATAAGAAAAGCTAAGAGTTTAGGATTTACAGGAAAAGCATCTATAAACCCAAGACAAATAGATACTATACATGAAGTTTATTCTCCAACAGAAGAAGAAATAGTTCATGCACAGAGAGTACTAAAAGCTATGGAAGATGCTAAGAAAGAAGGAAAGGGAGTATTCTCACTAGATGGAAAAATGGTAGATGCTCCAGTTATAAATAGAGCGGTAAGAACTGTTGACTTAGCTAAGACTTTAGGTCTTATATAGAAAACCTTGTTTTTAGGAAAAAACATAAAAAAGGTGGGATTATTACTATGAAAAATGCAGTAGGAAGAGAACTACCTTCTTATATAGAAGGATACGGAGAGGTAGTGCCTTTTCAAGGAGCAGAAATAAATTCTACTGTTAAGCCAAAAACTACAGTAAAAGGTAGCGCAGTAGGTCCAAACGATGTTAAGCTTTTAAGCTCCATAAGTGAAGCTATAGATAAAGCTGAATTAAAAGATGGAATGACAATATCTTTCCATCACCATTTAAGAAATGGAGACTATGTTTTAAACATGGTTATGGAAGAAATCGCAAAGAGAGGAATAAAGGACTTAACTATAGCAGCTAGTTCAATATTCCCATGCCATGAGCCTTTAGTAGAGCATATAAGAAACGGAGTAGTAACAAAAGTTATTGCTGCTTATATGTCAGGCCCAGTTGCAGCAGCTATTTCTAGAGGAGAATTAAAGAACCCAGCAGTAATGCAGACTCATGGTGGAAGAGGAAGAGCTATAGAAAATGGAGAAGTTCATATAGACGTAGCTTTCGTTGCAGCACCAAGCTCTGATGATTATGGTAACATAAATGGACTTCAAGGGCCAGCTGCCTGCGGTTCATTAGGATATGCAGTAGCAGACTGTCTATATGGAGACAAAGTAATTGCTATAACTGACCATTTAGTAGCTTATCCAAACTGTCCAATAGAAATTAATGAAACATACATAGATTATGTTGTTAAAGTTGATTCTATAGGAAATCCAGCAGGAATAGTTTCAGGAACCACTAAGGTTACAAAGGACCCAGTTGGATTAAAGATTGCTCAAATGACAGCAAAACTTATGAAAGCTTCAGGTCTTGTAAAGGATGGACTATCATTTCAAACAGGAGCTGGTGGAACATCTCTAGCAGTTGCTCAAGAATTAAAAGATATAATGAAAAATGAAGGAATCAAGGGAAGCTTTGCATCTGGTGGAATAACAGGATACATAGTAGATATGTATGAAGAAGGATTATTCCAAAACTTATTTGACGTTCAATGCTTCGATTTAAAAGCAGTTGAATCTTTAAGAAGTAACAAAGCACACCAATCAATGTCAGCTTCAATGTACGGAAACCCTCATAACAAGGGAGCTGTAGTAAATAAGCTTGATATAGTAATCCTTGGTGCTACAGAAATAGATACAGACTTCAATGTAAATGTAACTACAGGATCAGACGGAGTAATAATGGGGGGATCTGGTGGACACAGTGATACTGCAGCAGGAGCTAAGCTGACTATAATAGTATCGAACCTTGTAAAAGCAAGACTTCCAATCATAAAGGATAAGGTTACAACTGTAACAACTCCAGGTGAAAGCATAGATGTATTAGTTACAGAAAGAGGAATTGCAATAAATCCTAAACATGCTGATTTAATTGCAAGATTAAAGAAAACTAACTTGCCAATCATGACTATAGAAGAACTTAAGGCAGTTGCTGAAAAGTTAACTGGAACACCAAAGGAAATAGAGTCAGATGATAAGATAGTTGCTGTTATAGAATACAGAGATGGAACTGTAATTGACGTTGTAAAAAAGGTAAAGTAATTTAAAAATAGAGGGGCGAACAACCCCTCTATTTTGATATAAAAAAAATTCCTTCCTATATATAGGTAAATTTTCAGTCCCATTGAGAGAAGAATATAATTCATGATATAATGAGGATAAAAATGGGAACATGAATAAAAGAGATTCATAGATGATAAGAAAAGGATGAGAATGATGTACGGACTAAATATTGAAAAGATACATTTAGATGATGAGAGAGAAAAAAATGAAGTTGCTGAGTTTTTGAATAGATTTGAACTCAGATATGACGATGATATAGATTATACATTAGTAGCTAGACAAAATGGTAAAATCCTTGCCACAGCCTCTAAGGCAAAGAATATAATAAAAGCTTTCGCGGTTGATGATGCGCTAAGGGGCGAAGGGATAAGCACATCACTTGTAACCTCAATAACAGACAAGATGTTTGAGCAGGGAATATATCATAGCTTTATCTTTACGAAACCAAAGAACATAACTATATTTTCTTCATTAAACTATAAACTCATATATGAAACTTCAAAATCAGCACTTTTAGAAAATGGCTTATACAATATAAATTCTTCTTTAGATAAGATAATAAAAGAAAATTCTATAGATATATCAAAAACTAGAGGAGCTTTAGTTATGAATTGCAACCCTTTCACCAAAGGACATCAATTTTTGGTTGAAAAAGCTGCAAGCGAATGTGAGGAAGTTATAGTATTTGTGGTAGAAGAAGACAAATCTCTTTTCCCGTTCAAAGATAGATTTGAATTAGTAAAACAAGGGACAAAACATTTAGGTAATGTAAAAGTTGTAAAGGGTGGAGAATACATAATATCTCAAGCTACATTTCCATCGTATTTTTTAAGACAGGAAGATGATAAGCTAAAAGTTTATACTGAAATGGATGCAGGGATATTCGGAAAGTATTTTTGTCCTAAATTCAATATAAAGACAAGATATGTAGGGGAAGAGCCTTACTGTGCAGTTACTAATGCATATAATGATACCTTAGTAGATGAGCTCCAAAAATTTGGAGTAGAAGTTTCTATAGTAAAGAGAAAGACTTATGATGAAAGTGCCATAAGTGCATCCAGAGTTAGAGAGCTTATAAAAGAAGGTCAAATGGAAAAGGTTAAGGAACTAGTGCCTGAAACTACTTGGGAATTCTTAAATACAGAGGCGGGGAGGGAAATAGCGGAGAATATAAAGAAAAGCAATTCTCCCCACTAATATGGAATATACAGCAATAGATATACTGGATGCGCGAGAAGAAAGAGTTGAACTCCAAGAAAAACTTATGGATGATTTCCAGAATACCCTCCTATGTGTGAGAGTTAATGTACCTGGAGTGAGGAAGAAAACTGAGCTATCTCAAGGAATATTTCATGTGATTTCAAAAGAAATAGATGAGCTATTTCGAGGAAGAATACTAAAATCTCATTTTAATGTAGGAGCAGAGGGACCTATAGAACTTTTAGTCATAGATGAAAAATCAGATAAGGTAAAGATAAAAACTATACAATTAGAAGAGAATCACCCTCTTGGAAGATTTGTAGATATAGATGTATATGACAATAAAACTAGAGAAAGTTTATCGAGAACATCTATGGAATTTGCACCGAGGAAATGCTATATATGTGATAAACCAGCTTGTGAATGTGTAAGAAATCAAAGCCATTCAAAAGAAGAAATCATAGGCCATATTGAAAAAGCATATGAAAGTTATAGGAGTAAAACTGATGAATAATGAGATTTCAGCTAAAGAACTGCCAAATATTTTAAGAGAATTTGCACTTAGAGCCATGCTTTATGAGGTATCCTGTTATCCAGCACCAGGGCTTGTATCGCCAATATCCACAGGTTCGCATAAAGATATGAACCACTTCACCTTTATAGACAGCAGCCTTGCAATAAGCCGGTTCTTTTGTGAAGCTGTAGAGGTAGCTTTAAAGGAAGATGATGAAGGAGAATTATTTAAAGATCTTAGAAAAATAGGTATAAAGGCAGAAGAAGCGATGTTTGCTGCAACTGGTGGAATAAACACTCAAAAGGGAATAATATTTTTAATGCTTATATCTTTAGGTGCTGTTACTTTAACTATAAAAAGAGGAAAAACCTTTGATGAAATAGAAAACTATATAAGGTCTATGACAAAAGACATCATAGAAGAAGATTTTAGAGACTTAGAGAAAAAAGAGAAACTTACTTATGGAGAAAAGCTATATTTAAAGTATGGTTTAAAGGGCATAAGAGGTGAGGTTGCAAAGGGACTTCCTATAGCTTTAAAGGTAGGTCTAAAGGTATATGAAGAAAGTAGAGATCTTAGTGAAAATCAAAGAATAGCAAACACTTTAATTCATATAATGACAAGCTGTGAGGACACGACGCTACTTCATAGAAGACCTATAGAAACCCTTCATTATGTTCAAAATACAGCGAAAGAAGCTGTTTCTTTAGGTGCTATGAGAACAGAAGAAGGAAGAAAATTTATAGATGCTATGGATAGAGATTTTGTAAAAAGAGGAATAAGTCCTGGAGGAAGTGCTGATTTATTGGCTATGACCATCTTCTTCCACAATGTAAAGTCTATAGTTAAATAATGATTAAAAGGTGATTGTGATGGATAAAAAGACTAGGAATAAGCTTATAATTTTTATAGTTTTTGCTGTAATAGCTGTAGGTATAATAGGATATACCTACATAGAAAATAAACGCAAGAATGATTCTTTAAAGCAGCAATATGATATGGAAATTAAGGCTAAAGAAGATGAAAAAAAGGCTGAAGATCAGAAGATAGAAGCAGAAAGAAAAGAGAGAGAAGCCTTTGAAGGCGTAAAGTGTGATGAGGCAGAGAGTCTTCTATTTAGCGAGGACAAAGATAAGTATAGCAAAGTCATAAAGATAACTTCAGATGTTATAGAAAAATATCCGGATAGCAAAAGAGCATATACTCTTAGAGGGAGAGCCTATGGTTTTTCTTCAAATATAGTTGCCGGAAATAAGGATAAGGCTTTAGCGGATTTAGACAAGGCTCTAGAAATAGATCCAAACTATGGATACGGAAGGTTTAATAAAGCTTTAATCTACGAACTTTTTGGAAGATATGATGATGCTTTAGCTTGGTATGATAAAGCTATAGAAGTTGAGCCTAATTATGAATGGAGTCATTACGGAAAGGCATCTATCTATGGAAGAAGAGGGGATTTAGAGAATACATTAGTAAATCTAAAAAGAGCTATAGAACTTAAACCTTCAGCTAAAGATGCAGCAAAAGAAGAGCATGACTTTGACAATGTGAGAAAGTACAAAGAGTTCCAAGACTTAATCAATAAATAGTAGATTTCTTTTACATTAAAATTTGATATAATAAAGCTACAATGTAAAGCACTAATCTTAAAAAAGATCAGTGCTTTTATTATTAGATGAGTTAGAAGAATATATATTTAGATAAATTTGATTATATAATGTGGGTATGAGAAGAGGAGGAAAGTTATGAAGATATTACATACTGGAGACTGGCATCTAGGGAAGAACTTAGAAGGTCAGAGCAGAATGGATGAGCAGGAGTTATTTTTAAATGATTTTATAGGAATTGTAGAGGAACAAAAGATAGATTTAGTGATAATTGCTGGTGATGTGTATGATAGCAGCAATCCACCAGCTAGGGCAGAAAAGATGTTTTATGATACCTTAAAGAAGATATCCAGCCAAGGAGAAAGATTAACTGTAGTTATTTCAGGGAACCATGATAATCCAGAGCGACTAGTAGCAGCAGGACCTCTAGCTATGGAACATGGAATTATTATGGTAGGCACTCCAAAAACTGTTGTACAGACTGGAGACTATGGAAAACATAAGGTGTTAAATTCTGGAGAAGGCTTTATTGAAATAGAGATAAATGGAGAAAAATCAGTTATTCTTACAGTGCCATATCCAAGTGAAAAGAGGCTCAACGAAGTTTTATATGGAGATATGGATAGTGATGAAGAAAGGCTTAAGTCATATAGCGATAGAATTCATGATCTTTTTGATAATTTGAAATCTAATTATAGAGAGGACACCATTAATCTTGTTGTTTCACATCTTTTTGCCATGGGAAGTGAGGAAAGTGGTTCAGAAAGAAGTATTCAGCTTGGAGGAAGTTATATTGTTGATGGAGGATGCTTTCCTGAGGAAGCTCAATATATAGCTTTAGGACATGTACACAAACCACAAATAGTACCGGGAACAAATAAGCGTGCTAGATATTCAGGATCTCCACTTCACTACAATAGAAAAGAGATTTCTTTCGATAAAAAGTGTTTTGTAGTAGATGTTAAGCCTAGAGAGCAGTGTCATATAAGTGAAGTTAATTTTAAAGTTTATAAGCCCATAGAAGTGTGGAAGTGCAAAAGTATAGATGAGGCTATTGAAAAGTGTGAGGAAAATAGAGAAAGAGACTGCTGGGTATATTTGGAGATAGCATCAGATAGATATATACGAGAAGACGAAATAAAAAAGATGAAGGATTTGAAAAAGGATATCCTAGAAATAATACCTAAAATCACAGGAGAAGATGATTTTAAGGATGAAGAAAACTTTACAGAAAAGCCCTTTGAAGACATATTCAAGGAATTCTATAAGAAGGAAAGAGGGGCAGAGCCAGAGGAGGAGCTAATTGAACTACTGATGTCAATATTATTAGAAGAGGGGGATAAAGATGAGACCAATTAAGCTTAAAATAAAGGGAATAAATAGTTTTATAGAAGAGCAGACTATTGATTTTGAAAAACTCAGTGACAGAGGACTTTTTGGTATCTTCGGCCCTACTGGCAGCGGTAAGTCTACAGTACTGGATGGTATAACTTTGGCCTTGTATGGAAAAGTAGCAAGGGAAAGTAATAATTATATAAATACCAATTGTGAAAGTGCTAATGTAAGCTTTGAGTTTCAAATATCAGGAGCAGAAAATAAGAGATATTTAGTAGAGAGAGAATTTAAGAAAGATAAAAAGACAGAGAATGCGAAGTCAGGAAAATGTAAAGTAGTAGACCTTACAGGAGGGATACCTGAAGTCCTTGCAGATTCGAAGACTATGGTAGACAATAAATGCAAAGAAATAATCGGACTGAATTTAGATGATTTTACAAGGACTGTAGTGCTTCCCCAGGGAAAATTCAGCGAATTTTTAAAGCTTGAAGGGGTAGATAGAAGAAGAATGTTAGAAAGGCTTTTTAATCTTCAACAATATGGTGATGATCTATCAAGAAAACTTTCCTTTGAAATCAATAAGGAAAAAAGTGAAAACAGTGTCCTTATAGGACAGCTTAAAGGTTATGAAGATTTCAGTGAAGAAAAACTTAAAGAAAGAGAGGAGCTATTTGAGGAAGTTAAGAAGGAATTAGAAAAGATATCTATAGAAGTAAGTGAATTAGAAAAGCAATATGAAAATCAAAAAATTGTATGGGATTTGCAGCTTGAACTAAAGGAACTTAGATGTAAGAAAGAAGTTCTTGAAAATAAAAGAGAAGAGATAGAATCATGTAAGGAAAAAATATTCCTTGGAGAGGGAGCATCCAAGGTAATGCCATATATAGATTCCTATGAAAAAACCATAAATGATATAGCAAACTCTGAGAAGGAGAAAGGAAATTTTGAAGAAGCTGTGGAGTTTTCAAAATCTCAGAAGGAGAAAGCTGATATTCAATGGCAGGAATGCAGAGATAACAAGGAGGAAAAACTTCCGAATTTTATCATAAAGAAACAGAAGGCAGAAGATGCGTTAAAAGAAAAAGCGCTTTTAGAGGAGATTAAAAAAGAAATAATAACAATAGAAAAGAATCTAGCAAAGTATAAACAGGAATTAAGTGAAAAAGCGAAACTTACAGCTAATCTATCTTGTGAAATGGCGGAGATAAGCTCAAAGATAGAGAAAAATGAAGAAAAGTCAGAGCAGCTGAAAGTTGATGGGAATTTAAAGGAAAAAGTTTTAGAAGGGGCTAGAATTAAGGATAAATTAGAAGATATATTAAAGCTTAAGAATAGTAATGAATCTAAGAAACTTAATGGTCAAAGAGATGTAGAAGAACTTCAGCTTAAGGAAAGAGAGCTATATAACGCCTTTGAAGAAAAACAAAAAACTTATGAAGAAAAGAAAATTCTTTTGGAAAATATGGTTAATAAATGTCCGGGGAACCAAAATGATATAGTAGCTCTTCAAAAACAGCTTCTAGAAGCTAAAGAAAAGTGGAATAAGTATCATGAGCATACCAAAATAATAGAATCAGCTAATGAGGCGCTTAAAGATTATAAAATGTCCGTGCAGAAAGAGGAAGCAAAAAAAATTCTTTTAGAGCATAGTATTGTAGAATTAAAAATAAAAATTAAAGAGCTAGAAATAGAAAATTTAGCTTATAAGCTTAGGGAAGAATTAAAAACAGGTGATGTATGCCCAGTGTGTGGTTCGACAGATCATCATAGAGAAAATATTAAACATAAAGATTTAAGAGATAATAAGGGTATAGAAAAGGAACTTGAAGCGAATGAAAAAGAATTAAAGTTAATAGAAGAAAATATCACAAAAGGAAAAACTAATATAGACATATGCAATGAAAATATAGAAAAAGCAAATGATGGCATAGCAGTATTAGGAGATGACTTCAAAAATATTTCTGTAGAAGAATTGAATAATAGTTTTGAACAATTGAAAAAAGCTATATCTGAATATGATGGCAATAAAAATAAACTAGAAGAAGATATGAAAAAGCTTCTGGAAGAAAAACATAAACTTGAAACTAACATAAGTACTTTAAGAAGTACAATCAATGAAAAGAAAAATCAGCTTAAGGAACTTGATAGTGACTTAGAGAAAAATCATGAGGCACTAAAAGAAATTGAAATAGCTTATGATTGCCTTGTAAAAGAAACTGGGATAACGGATTTTAAAGCTAAAAGTCAAGAGATATTAGCTTGCGAAAAAGAAAGGGAAAATCTTTTGAAGGATTTAAAAGTATATAGAAAGAGATTAGAAGATGCAGATCTTAATATGAAATCTTTAGAGCAAGAATCAAAGAAAATAGAAAATGACATTACAAAGGGAAATACAGCTATAGAAGAAAAAACTAAAATCTACAATGAAAAGATATCACTTATAAAGAGTAAAGTTGGAGATGTAGAAGATATAGGCGCCGTGCTTAGAAAGATTGAAAATATAATAAAGACAATAGAAGATAATTTTGTAAAGGCAGAAAAGATAAAAGAAGATAAAGAGAAGATATATCAACAAAACAATGAAAAGCTTATTGCAGTAATGAGCAGATTAACAGAACTTCATAAAAGAAAAGCGGAAGATCATAAGAATATAGATAAGAATTTAGAGCTTCAAGGGTTCAAAACCATAGAAGAGGCAAAGAAAAACATACTTAATGTAGAAGAGATTGGATCTTTAAAAGAGTATATAGAGAGATATAGCGAAGAGGTTTCGAAAAATAATGGAGCTATAGAAAGTGTATTGAAGAAACTTGATAATAGAGAGATTGGAGAAGAGCAGTGGGCAAAGCTTCAAGAAGATAAGGTGAAAACAGAAGAGAAGTATAAAGAACTTAATGAGTCAAAAATAAAAGTTGAAGAAGAAGTTAGGATTATAAAAGAAAAACTCTTTGAGCTTTCTGAACTTCTAAAAAAGAAGGAAAAGCTTGACCGTAAACTTGGACTTTTAGGAGATTTAGAAAAACTTTTCAAAGGCAAGAAGTTTGTTGAATTTGTAGCTACGACAAGATTAAAATATGTATCTATAGAAGCATCAAAACGATTAAAAGAAATAACTAATGGAAACTATGGATTAGAAGTAGATGATAATGGTAAATTCCTTATAAGGGATAATAAAAATGGTGGAGTTGAGAGGGATGCATCAACACTATCTGGAGGAGAAACCTTTTTAGCATCTTTAGCACTAGCTTTAGCTTTATCTGCTGAGATTCAGCTTAAAGGCACTGCGCCTTTAGAGTTATTTTTCCTAGATGAAGGATTTGGAACCCTGGATGATGATCTTTTAGAAGTTGTTATGAGTTCATTAGAAAAAATTCACAATGATAAACTGAAAATAGGTCTAATAAGTCACGTAGAATCTATAAAAAATAGAGTGCCAGTAAAACTAATAGTGACACCAGCAGAAGCGGGTAGAGGAGGAAGTAAGGTAAGAATAGAAAGAAGCTAAGAAAAATAAATCACAAAAGTATTAATTAGCGCTAGTTCAATTAATCTTTAAAACATGTGCATGATAAAAGCATAGCTTGTGCAGATTTTATTAACTGCAAATTCTATAATATCAAGTTTAAGGAGTGTACATTTATTTCTTGTAATTTTGAAGGATGTAATTTTAGCGGAGGAGGAGTGGCTTTTGAAAACTGCTCATTTATAAAAGTAGAGACTTCAAAGACTCCTTCGCTAAATATAAAAGATAATCTGTCTTGTGAGTTCCATAATTGCAAGATGTATGTGAAATTTTTAAATTGTGATATTTCCTATATGATAATAGAGGGATGTTTAACCCACAATACATCCTTTGAACTTACAGATATGACGGCAATTATAGTAAGAAGTTCACAGCTTAAGATGATAAACCTCACAGATGTGGATTTAAGTAATGCAAAATTTGTGGATAACTATATAGAGGATTTTGAATTCAATGATAAATTAAAAAGTAAAATGGACCCTAAAACTTTTTTTGACAGAATAGAAGTGAAGAAAAAAACTAGAGCTGAATACGAAGGCATTTATACTATATATGAAAATTTAGCAAATAAGTTTAAGGAAAACAATCTAAAAAATAATTTTGGTGAATATTATTATTTGTGTAGATGTGTACAAAGAAAAGTTTTAAAGCCCCTACCTAAAATAGGTTCATATATAGACTGGATTTCGTCAGGTTATGGAGAGAGGGTCATTGCTCCCTTTATAACATCTTTAGGAATCATATTATTATTTGCAGTTTTATATCTTATTACAGGAATAGAAGTAGATGGTGAAATAATCAAAGTATCTATAGGGACAATAACTTCCATAGATATAAAAACACTTATAAGTTATTTCAATGAATCATTAAATTTAAGCATAGGATTTTTTGCTTCCATGGGAATAATAAAAGCAGCACCAGTCTCCGAAATGTATATATTAAGTGATATTGAAGTGCTAGTAGGTGTCATAATGATGGGAATAGGTATAGGAACTTTAACAAGAAAATTTGTAAGATAGAAGTAAAGTTTAAAATACAAGAAAACTAGTATAAGTTAAATAAGGCTACTATGATTTTAAAGTCATGGTAGCCTTAAAAGATTTAATATATATAGAAAACAAGTAGGAAACTTTAAAAAACTTAATTTTTAGAGACTTCAATTTCGTATTTTTTACATTTTAGTGATATTGTTCTGTGAGTAAGGCCAAGAGCCTTGCCTGCCTTATTGTAACTGCCGTATTTAGCCATAGCAGCTTTTATTATTTCCTTTTCATAGCACTCAAAAGGCATAACCTCTCCATTTGGAGTGTTTATAAGAGCATCACCAGAATATTTTTCATCTTTAAGATGAAATGGAAGGTCTGATACGCTTATCATAGAGGACTCGCATAGATTCATGGTACGTTCTATTATATTTTGAAGTTCTCTTATATTTCCGGGCCAATCGTATCTTTCAAGCAACATCAATGCATTATTATCAATGCCAAGAATATTTTTGTTTAGCTCAGTATTAAATTTTTGAATAAAATGATGAGCGAGAAGCCTTATATCATCTTTTCTTTCTCTTAAAGGAGGCAACGTTATAGAAAGTACATTAAGTCTATAATAGAGATCTTCTCTAAAGGTGCCCTCTTTAACCATTTCGGACAAATTTCTATTAGTAGCGGCTATTATCCTAACATCAATTTTTTGAGATTTTGTAGAGCCAAGGCTTTCAAACTCTTTTTCTTGAAGAACCCTTAGAAGTTTTACTTGCATTGAAAGCGGAAGGTCGCCTATTTCATCTAAAAATATGGTTCCCTCATTTGCTATAGCAAACTTTCCAGGTTTGCTCTTTAATGCCCCCGTAAAGGCTCCTTTTTCATAGCCAAATAATTCGCTTTCCATAAGAGTCTCAGGGATAGCAGCACAATTCACTTTCACAAAGGCATTATTGTAACGAGAGCTATTGCTGTGAATAGCTTTTGCTATTAGTTCTTTTCCGGTACCACTTTCGCCTCCGATGAGAACTGTTGAAGGACTTTGAGAGGCTTTTTTGCAAATAGTTATGATGCTTCTAAGGTTTGAATTGAAGCCTATTATATTTTTGAAAGAATTCTGCTCTCTATCTTGTTTTAAAAGTTCCTCTCTGTAGTAGTCTATCTCGGCTTCATATTTCTTTACTTTGCCTATCCAGTGTCGTATTTCACTTAGAGGTTTAGATAGAGAAATTACTCCCTTAAAATCACCATCTATAAATAGAGGTTCTACATTAGAGATTATCTCTATGCCCTTTTTTTTCTGAATGACATTTTCTATCTTTTCTTTTGAGGTAAAGGATTTTATTCTAAGCCCATTCGGCGCTATGTCCAAGAGATCCTTTCCTAAGATATCATTTGGATTTATATTAAAATGATGTTCATAAGCTGGATTTACATAAGTTATCTTTCTATTTTCATCTACAAAGCAAATCATATCATGAGAGGCTTCGAGAAGTTTCTTAAATCTAGTGTTTATTTCTTTCATACCCATTATTTCTGAAATATCCTGAAGAACTCCCACAGCTCCTATTATGTGATTATCTGAAATTATAGGAGAACGGTTCACCATGAGTATGTGATTATTTATATGCTGAATTTTCCCAAATTCTTTAGTACCAGTGCTTATTATATTTGGCAAGTCAGAATTAGGAATTACCTCCGTAATTTGATGTCCTAGAATATCTTTAGAGGACTTATTTAATATTTTTAGAGCATAAGAATTTATATTGCTTATGGTACAGTTTGTATCTATAACTATGATTCCCATAGGAAGGTCTGACAGTATCTGCTCATTAGCTATAGTACTTTCTTCTATTATTGCATCTACTTCATTCATGATGCCATAATTACAGGCAAGGTCTTTAGTTATGTAGTCACATAGAACTTCTACTGCTTTTATTGAAGCGTAATCTGAATTTCTAGAGGCTATTGTTATGATTTCCCCTTGTTGAATTCTAAGTGATATAAGAGCAAGGATACTTATACCAATGAAAGAGTCATCGTTTTTTCGTTTTATAAGGAGTTCCACTCCATAACGTTCTTTCACTTCAGCAGCTTTATTTACTACCATAGCAGCGATTCTTGTATGAAGACCATTTTCTATGCTGATAGTTATATTTCTTTTGATCAAATAATCTCACCTCTTTAATAAGCTTGATAAAAAGTATCAGTTTACTAAAATAAGTTGATACTTTTTATCAATACCTATATTAATTTAAAATCTTCAGAAAGTCTATAGCAATTTTATATAAAAAAACAGATAGTTTCATATAATTTCTCCTGTAAAATATAAACTTTAGGGGAACTATATAAATAAGAATTAATCTATGAGTGAAAACACAAGGTTTTATATAAAAAATAAATAAATTATAAAAATACAAAATCATAGCCCCTTAGAGGTTGATAAATTTTATCAAGACATAAAGGTGGGAAAATTGAAAAAATATCAGGATATCATTGAAATCAAAGAGATTCAGAAGTTTCGACAATATTGGCACAGTAATTGCTATTATAAATATAATATAATATTTTAGGAGGAAGAGTGAGTATGAAAAAAGGAATAGCAGCATCTAAAGGATATGCAATAGGAACAGTAGTATTAAAAGAAAATGATGAAATAATAATAACTGATGAAAAGATAACTGACATCCAAGGTGAAAAAGAAAAACTTCAAAATGCTTTAGAGCAATGTAGAGCACAGCTTACAGCTATAAAAGAAAAAGCTCTAGTAGAAATGGGAGAAGAGAAGGCTGCAGTTTTTGATAGTCACATCATGCTTCTAGATGACCCAGAATTTACAGGCGCTATGGAAATGGAAATAGAGTCAAGCAATGCCAATGCATTAAAGGCAGTTGATTCAGTTGCACAAACTTTCTTAATGATATTTGAGTCAATGGAAGATGAATATATGAGAGAAAGAGCAGCAGATATAAAGGACGTTGCAAACAGAATAAAATTAAACCTAGCTGGAAAAGCTATGGGACTTAATATAGAAGCAACAAACACAATAGTAGTAGCTTATGATTTAACTCCATCAGATACAGCACAGCTTGACAGAAGCAAGGTTGTAGCATTCCTTACTGATATCGGAGGAAGAACATCTCATAGTGCTATAATGGCTAGAACATTAGAAATACCAGCAGTAGTTGGATTAAATGATATAACAAGCAGCGTAAAGGACGGAGACTTTATAATCGTTGACGGACTAGAGGGAAATGTAATATTAAATCCAGACGAAGCTACAGTAAAAGAGTATGAAGCTAAGAGAGATGCTTACGAAAAAGAAAAAGAAGAGCTTAAGAAGCTTATCGATGTAAAAGTTAAGACTAAATCTGGTAAGAGAATAGAAGTATGTGGAAACATCGGAAAGCCAGAAGATGTTCATAAGGTTATAGAAAACGGAGCAGATGGAATAGGATTATTCAGAACAGAATTCTTATATATGGATAGAGATGATATGCCAACAGAAGAAGAACAATATGAGGCATACAAATATGTTCTAGAGAAAATGGAAGGAAAGCCAGTTGTTATAAGAACTCTAGACATCGGAGGAGATAAAAAGCTTACTTATCTTCCAATGCCAGAGGAAATGAATCCATTCCTTGGATACAGAGCTATAAGATTATGCTTAGATAGAAAAGATATATTCAAGGTTCAAATAAGAGCTTTACTTAGAGCTTCTTACTATGGAAACTTAAAGATAATGTTCCCAATGATATCATCTTTAAGCGAATTCGAGCAAGCTAAGAACTTCGTAGAAGAGTGTAAGGCTGAATTATTAAATGAGGGACAAAAAGTTAGTGATTCTATCGAAATAGGAATAATGGTAGAAATACCAGCAGCTGCTGTAATGGCTGATGAGCTTGCAAAGCATGTCGATTTCTTCTCAATAGGAACAAATGACTTAATCCAATATACATTAGCTGCAGACAGAATGAGTGAGAAAGTATCTTACTTATATAACCCAATGCATCCAGCAGTTTTAAGACTTATAAAGATGACAATTGAAGGTGCTCACTCAGCAGGAAAATGGTGTGGAATGTGTGGAGAAATGGCTGGTGATGAAACAGCTATAGCTACTCTTGTAGAGTATGGCTTAGATGAATTCTCTATGAGTGCATCATCAATACTTGGAGCTAAAAAGATAATAATAGATCAAGAATAATTTATTTGATATTTAGACGTTAATCTATATAAATATACTGTGAAGCAATTAGCTTTGCAGTATATTTTTTTGATTTTTAATGGGAATTGTTACAAATAAAATTAAACGGCTTGTATAATATTAATAAGATAAAATTAAAATTTAAGGTTACAATATGGGGAAAATTTCGTATATATTAATGAGAGGTTAGGATAAGGGGGAAGAGGCTTTGGATGAGGACTTAAAACTCATAAAGGAAGTGCTAAAAGGAAATGTAGATAGTTTTTCTATACTTATGAACAAATATGAGCATATGGTTTTTTCCTTTGCTTATAATATGATAAATGACAGGGAAGCAGCTCAAGATGTTACTCAAGAAGTATTTATTACAATCTACAACAAGCTCTATATGTATGAGAAAAAATATAAATTTAAAAATTGGACTTTAAAGATAACTAGAAACAAAGCCATAGACTATATGAGAAAATATAAAAGAGTATATGAAGCTAATATTGAGGATATAACATATATCTATGATAATAATCCAGGACCAGAGGAAGCTATGGAGATAAGAGAAGCCAAACTCATGATAAAGGAGTTTATAAGTAAACTTGGAGATATAGACAGGGAAATTATAACCCTAAAGTATTCTAGTGATGCTACTTTTATAGACATAGGGGAAATTATGGGCATGACAGAAGGGGCCGTAAAAAGGCGTTATTATAAGATAAGATATAGTTTCAAAAAATATTATGAAAGGGAACAAAGAGAAAAGGAGGTGTAGTTTGTGAAGTGTAAAACCTTTAGAGAATATATGTATGAATATATGGAAGGAAATTTGTCTAGAGATATGGAAAAGGCTATGGATGTGCATAGAGAGCAGTGCATGGAATGCAGAGAACTGTTTGAAGGAGAAAAAGCAATAGATAAAACCTTTAAAAGAGCCTTTGATAGCACTTATGTTGAATTTAGTAGCACTAGAACTTCGGTTTTGGAGTCTATAAATCGCAATAAATACTCTGCTAAAAGTGGCAACAAACTATACTATAAATTTTGCAAGAATTTTAGGGCGTATGGAGCCATAGCTGCTCTGCTCATAGGAACCTTGATTTTGGCTCCTTTTATAAGAAATTTCTTTAGGACTTCAGGACAAATAAATCCTCTTAAATATGATGGAACTATATGGACAGTTAATTTTGACATCACATCAGAGGAAATGGAATTAACTGAGGATATAAAGGGATTAAAATGGAGTAAATCTAAAGATAATAGGTACAGCATGGCTATATACAATGAAGATTATAGTGATATGAAGGAATTTATATTTATCACAGACAGAGTAGCCAATAAGAATTATAAACTGATTTTCCAAGGAAAAACTAATGTTGACATTAAAATATGTGAGGTCAAGTGGATAGAAGATAATAATATAATGCTTCTCTTAAGCGATGAAGAGGGCAAGCTTCAAGGAGGAAACAAACTATTAGTATTGAATCTAGAAAATTTAAGTTGTGATATCCTATATGAAACGAAATCTAGAGATGAAATCTTCACAGAATTTACTGTGAATCATAATCAGATAAGGATAGATACTGTAACTATAGATGAAACAGGAAGACAGATTGGAAAGGGCGTAGACTACGTAGATTTCAAAGATGTAACTAATGAGGAGAACAATGAAGGGAAAGTTTATTTAGACAAAGTAATAAAAGCTATAAAAAATGATGATTATGGAACGATAAATAGTATTTTACTTGAATCTAAAATTAATGAAAAATATATTGACTCTGATTTGATGGTGAATAGACTTTACGAGATAGGAAATGAAAGGGAAGGGAAACGTGAATTTTTGGTGGATTTTCTATGTATAAAAGAAGGAGGCAGTGAAAAAAGATATATAGAAAGGATAACTTTAGAGAGAAAATATGAAAGGATATTTCTAAGAGGCTTAGGTGTCGAATGATTCTTCAAGGAACAGGTTGAAAGATAAATGCATAAATGGTACAATATGTATGTGATTTACGGCTAGACTTCATTGTGAAAAGAGGGTAAAAACCTCTTTCTTTTTATGTTAGAGTATATATTTTGTTGATAGGAGGAGTGTTTGTTATGGAAAACTGGTTAGGTATGAATGATTCTTATGAGGAAGCGGCAAAATTATATAATAATATGAAAGTAAGGGATGCATTAATAATGCTGCTTTATGAATGTGAGGAAGGATTTAAAGAGGAAATTCAGGTGAAGCTCCTTATAGGAAAATGCTATTTCGCTTTGGGGAAATATGACCTAGCAAGGAAGTATTACAAGGAAGCTTTAGATATAGACAAAAAGAATAAAGAAGCAAAATTACTCATGAAAGAGCTAGGAAAGATATCTAAAAAATATACTAAAGAAGGAAAATCAATACCTATATTTATAATAGGAAGATGTTACATATAGAAACAGTATTATAAAATAAAAACATAAATTAAAAGGATTATAGAAATAACTTAAAGAATAATATTTATGATAAATAAACAACATAAGAAAAGAGAGGAGGATGACTATGATAACAGTAATTAAACATGTGGAAGTCTATGCACCCGAACCTTTAGGAAAGAAATCAATAGTACTTATAAATGACAAAATAGAAGGAGTATTCGATGAGGTCAGCATCCCTGAGAATTTTTTAGAAATTGAAGAGATAGATGGGGAAGGTTTAGTGGCACTCCCAGGATTTATTGATGCCCATGTTCATTTGATGGGAGGCGGTGGAGAGGGAGGCTTCAGTACAAGAACTCCTGAAATAAAACTTTCTTCATTGACCAAAGGCGGAATAACCACTGTAGTTGGCTGTCTTGGAACGGATGGAGTATGTAGAGATATGAAAGCACTTCTTGCAAAGGCGTATGCTTTAGAAGAGGAAGGGATAACTACTTATAGCTATACAGGCTCCTATGGAATACCAGTAGAAAGTGTGACGAAATCAGTAAAAGAGGATATAATACTAATTCCTAAGATTATAGGAGTTGGAGAGATAGCCTTATCAGATCATAGATCATCACAACCTACATATCAAAATTTCATTGCTCTTGCAGCAGAAGCAAGCGTGGCTGGAATTCTTGCTCACAAAGCAGGCGTAGTTCATGTGCATTTAGGAGATGGAAAGAGAAAGTTTGAGTATCTATCAAAGCTTATAGAAGAGACAGAAATACCAAAACACACTATAGTTCCAACTCACTGTAATAGAAATCATGATTTGTTCAAGGATGCTATAACTTATGGAAAGAATGGAGGTTATGTAGACCTTACTACAAGTTCAGACCCAACTTCTTCAGATGAAGCTATAAAAGCTAGTACTGCTTTAAAGCTTTTATTAGAAGCGGGAGTTAATATATCAAATATAATGTTTTCTTCAGATGGTCAAGGAAGTCTCCCACGTTTTGATGAAAATAGAAAGTTTATAGGTCTTGGCATAGGCTCAGTAAGTACTCTTTATAGAGAGGTAAAAGACGCTGTTCTAGAAGATGGAGTTCCAATGGAAACAGCCATAAGAGTAATAACTGCCAATGTAGCAGATACATTAAAGCTTAGTGCTAAAGGTAGAATTGCCAATGGTAAGGATGCGGATTTAGTTTTAGTAAATAGAGGGGATCTTTCAATAAATAGCGTCATTGCAAAAGGAAAATGGATGATAAAAGATAATAAAATTTTAGTTAAGGGGACATTTGAAGAATAAATAGTATTGACTAGTATGCATTTATGTATTAATATATAAACATAGAGATACCCCTTGGGGGTATATGGAAGGAGATAATAATTATGTTAGAGATAAAAGATGAAAATTTTAATAGTGAAATATCAGAAGGAATAGCAGTTGTAGATTTTTGGGCTCCATGGTGTGGACCTTGTAAAATGCTTGGACCAGTATTAGAGGATGTAGCAGCAGAATTAGGAGAAGTTAAGTTCTGTAAGCTTAATGTGGATGAAAATATAAAGGTTCCTCAACAATTTAGCGTTGCAAGTATACCCACAGTTATGGTATTCAAAGATGGAAACTTAGTTGATAAAGTTGTAGGATTCAGACCAAAAGAAGAATTAGTACAATTAGTGAAGAAACACATTTAAGAATCAGGTGAAAAATATGAGCGAAAGATATGATGTTGCAATTGTTGGTAGTGGGCCTGCTGGATTGTCTGCAGCTATCAATTGTAAGATAAGAAACAAGAATATAATCTTATTTGGAAATGAGAATTTAAGTAATAAGGTAAGCAAAGCACCAAAGATAAACAATTATCTTGGACTTCCAGGAATAAAAGGTGAAGATCTTAAGGAAGCCTTCAAGAAACATATAGACTCTATGGATATATCCATAACTTCCGAGAGAATAAATGCTATTTATGCCATGGGAGATTACTTTGCTCTTATGGTAAATGAAAAGATGTATGAAGCGAAGTCTGTAATCCTTGCTACTGGCATGGAGTATGGAAAGGCTTTAAAAGGTGAAGAAGAGTTCCTTGGAAAAGGTGTAGGATATTGTGCTACTTGTGATGCTCCTCTATACAAGGGAAAGAAAGTAGCCATCATAGCTTACAACAAAAAGGAAGAAGAAGAGGCTAATTTCGTAAAGGAACTAGCAGATACAGTATATTATATACCTATGTACAAAGACATAGAGAATCTTAGAGAAGATATAATAGTTGTTAGAGAAAATCCAGTAGAGATTAAGGGCGATGATGTAGTTAAAAGTCTTCAGCTTTCAAATACTACTTTAGAAGTTGATGGAGTTTTTGTCCTAAAGGACAGCATATCACCAGATCAACTTATGCCAGGATTAAAGATAACGGATGGCCACGTAGAAGTGGATAGACAAATGGCAACAAATCTCAATGGATGCTTTGCAGCAGGGGATTGTACTGGAAAGCCATATCAGTATATCAAATCATCAGGCGAAGGATTAGTAGCAGCACTTAATGCAGTGAGCTATTTAAACAATAAAAAATAATGTGCAGTGATGCACATTATTTTTTTGCTTTAAAGAATACATGGTTACCTATAGTTTTCATACTAACCTTTTCAACGTTCTTCATCCATTGGGATGTGGCAGTCTTCGGGTTGTAGAAAAATATGGCTCTATCGGTAGGGTCAACTCCCTTTATAGCATCTAAAACTGCTTTCTTGCAGTCTTCATCAGGTGTAACGGAAATTTTACCATCTTTAACGCATGAAAATGCATTCTTTTGTGTTATAACGCCCTCAACAGTTTTTGGAAAGCCAGGGTTTAAGGTACGATTCAAAATAACTGAAGCAACAGCTACTTTTCCATCATAAGGCTCACCTTTACTTTCTGCATAAACTATTTGGGACATTAAATATATGTCGTTATTTGTTAAATAAATTTTTCCCGCTCCGTTATTAAAAACTTGAACAACTTCTTGCTGTTCTTTATAGAGATTTGAACTATCATCCTTTGAAGCAGCTGTATAATAACTACCATCTGACTCCGGTGATTCGCCCATTTTGTAAGCGTATGCCACATTTGAAGGGATAATAGCGACTACCAATAGAAAACTTAAAACAATCACGGTGTATCTTTTCATATACATCCTCCTTGTTAAAATTTTCATAGTGGTATTATACCCAATAAATTTTATAATAATACATTTTTTCTTTTATAGGTTTAAATTATCTTTATAGTCATCTAAGGATTGCTGGAATTTTTCAACAGCTGAATCAACGGCTTCTCTTTTGCTGCTACTGTTTTCAAAGAATTTTTCCTCCTTGGAGTTTAAGGTGGACTTTGACAAATCAAGTTGAACAGCATTTAAGTAATCTCTGTAAGAAGCAATCACTTGCTTGAAATCCTCATATATTTGAGAGGCTTCACTAGGGATTGATAAGGCATAAATGTTTCTTGACAAGTTATCAAGGGAAGTTTGACATTTATCTAAATCGGTTATGAGAGAATTATAACTATAATTGCTGTTTCGCCACTTCTCTATGTAAGGAGAAAAATCTTTGTTTATAGAAGAAAAATCAGTTGTAATTTTTTCAAAGGACATTATAAAAGTTTTGTTGGCTTCTTCTTTGATTTGCTCATTTCTATTTGACACCCTTATGGAATCTATAGAACTATACAGTGAAGAAAGTTTTTCATTACTTCCGTTAAAGAAATAAACTTTAAAAGGAGAAATCTTACTATAGGATTCACAGGCTGCCTTTTCATAATTTATTAGATTTTCCTTGCTTTCACCTAGGTCTTTTCCCTTAAGGTTGTTTAAAATAGCTGAAAACTGTCTATAAAATAAGATGTTAGAGTTTATGCCACTAGATAGATTTGATATTAAATCTGAATATTTTTCAGGTACATCTACAGAAGATATTTTATCTTTAACGGCATTTAAATCATCAATAGCAGAAAGAACTCTCATAGATATTTCAGGGTTACTCAAATCATTGTCTGATACATCAAAAACATATTTATTTGATAGATTTATATCGTCAATCAATGTAGACACAGGAGCAAGCTCTTTAGGAATCTTGTTTTTAGTAATCATAGGAAAAAGCGTTACGATAAAAGTTATAAGAAGGGCACTAAGAGCTAAGTTTAAAATAATATTTTTTTTCATAAAATCACCACCGTACCATATTTTTTAATCTTTAAGTTTCGTTTATATAAATATATTAATGAGAATAAGGTAAAATTACATTTAAAAGATAAAATACACATAGAAAGAAATTCTTAAGAAAAATAATACAATTGCTTTATAATTATTGTCGTCATGTTGCCTTAGGATAGTGTATAATTATAGTATATTCACATGGGAAATGAGGTGGCTTCCTAAGATGGAATTATTTGAAATGATTTTAAATACTGTGAAAAACATCAACATTTTATCTATTCTAGATATCCTTGTTGTAGCCTATTTCTTTTACAAAGGCTACATGCTTATGAAGGAAACGAGAGCAGTCCAGCTGCTAAAGGGATTGCTGTTAATAGTAGCACTTATACCTATAAGTTATCTTTTAAATTTAAGAATGGTATACACTATTCTTATAAGAACCATAACCATTGGAGTACTTTCTGTAATCATCATATTCCAACCAGAGATAAGAAGAGCATTAGAGCATCTAGGAAGGTCGGCTTTTAATGATAAGCATATTATAGACGATGATACAGCATTGCAGAAGATGATTTTAGAAATAGTTACTGCTGTTGAAAATTTAGCATTAACTAAGACCGGTGCACTTATAGCAATAGAGCAGAATACGGGACTTGGAGATGTGATAACTAGTGGAACAAGGATAGATGCCATAGTTTCATCAGCTCTTTTAGAAAACATATTTGTAGTAAATACGCCACTTCATGACGGAGCTACTATAATAAGAAACGGAAGAATAGAGGCATCAGGCTGTGTACTTCCTTTAACTGCAAATACAGATATAAATAAAAAACTTGGAACTAGGCATAGGGCTGCCATAGGGCTTTCAGAGGTATCTGATGCAATTCTTATAATTGTATCAGAAGAAACAGGGGTTATCTCATTAGCTGTAAATGGAAGACTCACAAGAAATTATGATAAGAATAAACTCACAGATATATTAACAAGAATAATAAAGAATAGGCAGGCTAAAGGCAAGACTATAGGGGAGAAGGTGAAGTTATGGATGCTAGGAATAAAAAGCAAGATATCTTAGTAAAATTTGTTTGTTTATTGTGTTCTTTTGGACTATGGATATATATATCCAACGTGGAGAACCCAACCATAACTAAAACCATAAAGGATGTGGAAGTTTCAATACTCAATGAGGATGTTCTTGCTAATTCTAAGCTTGTAATGATGCCTAATCAAAACTTTAAGGTCAATGTTGCTATTCAAGGAGCATCATCTAATGTTTATGCAGTAAAATCAGAAGACTTTAAGCTCTCTGTAGATTTAAGCTCTTATGCATTGAAGAAGGGTGACAATACTATACTGGTAAATGTGGAAAAGTCACCTTCAAATGTAAATATAAAGCAGGCGGAAACTTTAAAAGTTAATGTAGTCCTTGATGATTTGGCAGAGAAGAGCATTCCTATAAAGGCAGATATTAATGTAGCCTCTAAAAAGGGGACTTATCCATCAACACCTATAGTTGATCCGGTGAATGCAACAATATCAGGACCTGCGCAGTATGTTGACAAGGTTGAAAGCGTGGTTGCCTCAGGAGAGGCTAAAGATGTAGAAAATGATGTAGTACTAACATTAAAACTTGTGGCTGTAGATAAAAGTAATAGGGCTATAAAAGAAGTTACAATAAATCCTGTAACTGCCAATGTCGTTGTACCTATAAAGAAGGGAAAGACGGTTCCTGTAAGTATAAAAACAAAGGGAAGCTTAAATTCTAACCTGCTTATGAAATCTATGGAGCCTTCACCTGGAAATGTTGAGATCACAGGAGATGAATCTGCTCTCAGAAATATAACGTCCATAGATACTGAAGTTATAGATTTGTCACTCATAACAACGTCAAAAGATATAATGGCAAAGCTTAAATTGCCACAAGGAATATCTCTCGTTAATAATACTAGTGGTACTGTAACAATAAAGTTTAATATAGAAGGAATAAGTCAAAAGACATTAAATGTTCCTATAACTATAAATGGAGTTGGAGATGGTCTAACTGCATCTTTAGATAAAGAGAGTGTAAGTATAACTATACAAGGACCTAGCAATATCCTAGATGAAATAACTGAATTGAATGGATATATAGATGCCTCAAATTTAGGTGAAGGAACTAGTGAAGTTGCTCCAAATATTAAGCTTCAAGATGGTGTAACTATGGTGAGTATTTCACCAAGCAAACTAAAACTTACTATAACGAAGAAATAGCTTAGAGAGGAGCGAAATTTGTGGCCATAAAGATAAATAATATAGCATTAAATTTAGATGAAGATATAGAAAAAGATATGTCATATTTATATAAAAAAGCTGCTAAGAAGCTTAGAATAGATATTAAGGACATAAAGAATTTAAAGATACTAAAAGAATCTATAGATGCCAGAAGAAAAAACGATATAAAATTCAAATACTCAATAGAAGTGGAGTGTCCAAAGGAAGCTCATATAGTAAATAGAGTTCATGATAGAGATGTGATTTTAGAAAAGGAAACTCTGCAAGATGAATTAATATTTGGAAACAAAGTGATGAACCATAGACCTGTTATAGTTGGAATGGGACCTGCTGGAATGTTTGCAGGTCTTATGCTTGCTCAGTATGGATATAAACCTCTTATAATAGAACGTGGGGAATGTGTAGAAAATAGATCTAAAACTGTGGATAAGTTTTGGAGAGATGGAGTACTTGATCCTAATTCAAATGTACAATTTGGAGAAGGAGGGGCAGGTACTTTTTCTGATGGTAAGCTAACAACTAGAATCAAGGATAAGCGCTGCGATTTTGTCTTAAAAGAACTTGTAGAAGCTGGAGCACCAGCAAACATAGTTTATAGTGGCAAACCTCATGTAGGTACCGATATCTTAAAAGACGTAGTAAAAAATATAAGAAATACAATTATAAGCCTTGGTGGAGAAATACGATTTTCAAGCAGGCTTCAAGATATAAAAACTAAAGATGGAAAGCTTAAAGCTATAGTAGTTAATGAAGAAGAAATACCATGTGAAGCTTTAATACTGGCTATAGGTCATAGTTCTAGGGACACATATGAGATGCTTTGCCGTAATAATATTTTTATGGAGCCTAAAGCCTTTGCAATAGGGGTAAGAGTTGAGCATAAACAAAGCTTTATGGATGAAAATCAATATGGTAAATTTTATAGTCATCCTAGATTAAGAGCATCAGACTATAGATTAGTTTACAACAACAAAGAAAAGGAAAGGTCAGCATATAGCTTTTGTATGTGTCCTGGAGGAGTGGTTGTAGCGGCAGCTTCAGAAGATGAAAGGCTTGTTGTGAATGGTATGAGTTACTATTCGAGAGCAGAGGCGAATGCAAATTCGGCTATAGTTGTTACGGTAAATCCTAATGACTTTGAAGGAACCTCCCCATTAAGCGGAATGGAATTCCAAAGGCATTATGAGAGTTTATGTTATAAACTTGGAGGGGGACAGTATAGGGCTCCAGTACAAAAGATTAAGGATTTTTTAGAAGACAAAGTCACAAAATCTTTAGGAGATGTAGAGCCGTCATATAAGCCTGGATATGAATTTAAAGATATGAGAGAAGCACTTCCTCCTTATGTGGCAGATATTTTGAAGGAAGGATTCATGGATTTTGATAGAAAGATAAAAGGATTTGCAACAGGTGACGGAATAATGACGGGAATAGAAACCAGAACATCAGCACCAGTAAAGATATCTAGAAATGATAATCTAGAAAGCATTTCATTAAAAGGCCTTTACCCATCTGGAGAAGGAGCTGGTTTTGCTGGTGGAATAATATCAGCAGCAGTTGATGGAGTTAAGGTGGCAGAAAAGATAATGAAGGAATTTAAAAGAAAAGAATAATTTTTCTGAAAATAACCCTTTTTTCATAAAATTTTGATACAATATAGTAGGGACTAATTGATAAAAATATAACTATCTGATTTTTTACATAATACGCGGTAAGATTAACGGATAGTTAGATAATTCAGTCTCTACTTATTTTTTTATTAAATATAAAAAATACAAGGATACTTACATATGGAATAATTATGCTTTAAATCTACGAAGCATTGTTAAATTCCTAGCGTATATAAAGGGGAATAAAAAAATATAAAAATATAAAGAAGAGGTGCAATTGAAATGGTCAAAAATTTTGATGAGGTATTAAAAAAGGTTAAATCACTTGAAACAAAAACTGTAGCTGTAGCTGTAGCTCAAGATGAACCAGTGCTTCAAGCTATAATGGAAGCTAAAAATCAAGGAATAGCTAATGCTATACTTGTAGGGGATGAAAAGAAGATTAAAGAAGTTGCAGCTTCAATAAACATGGATTTATCTCAATTTGAAATAGTTCATGAAGCTAATGTTGCAAAGGCTGCTTTAAAAGCTGTTGAGCTTGTATCTTCAGGAAAAGCAGATATGGTTATGAAAGGTCTTGTAGATACTGCGAATTTCTTAAGAGCAGTTTTGAACAAGGAAGTAGGCTTAAGATCAGGAAGACTTATGTCTCACGTAGCAGTATTTGAAATAGCTGGTATCGATAGATTAATATTCTTAACAGATGCGGCTTTCAATATGTATCCTGAATTAAAGGACAAGGTTGATATAATCAATAACTCAGTAAAAATGGCTCATGCCATAGGTATCGAGTGTCCAAAGGTTGCACCAATATGTGCAGTAGAGGTTGTAAACCCAAGTATGCCAGCAACTTTAGATGCAGCAATGTTATCTAAGATGAGCGATAGAGGACAAATAAAGGGATGTATAGTTGACGGACCTTTAGCATTAGACAATGCTTTATCAGAAGAAGCAGCTAAGCACAAAAATGTAGGTGGACCAGTTGCAGGAAAAGCTGACATCATGGTTTTACCTAATATAGAAGCAGGAAACGTTATGTACAAAACTTTGACATACACATCTAATTCAAAAAATGGGGGCTTATTAGTAGGAACAACAGCTCCAGTTATATTAACTTCAAGATCAGACAGTTTCGAAACAAAGATGAATTCAATAGCTTTAGCAGCACTAGTTGCAGAGCATAATAAATTATCTTAGGGGGATTTTTGAAATGAGTTACAAAATATTAATTATCAATCCAGGTTCAACTTCTACCAAAATAGGTGTATACGAGGATGAAACTCCAGTATTAGTAGAAACTTTAAGACATAGTGCAGAAGAGATAGGAAAGTATCCAACGATATATTCTCAATTAGGTTTCAGAAAGGATCTTATATTAAATATTTTAAATGAGAAAAATTTTGATATAAAGACTTTAGATGCAGTAGTTGGAAGAGGTGGACTTCTAAAACCAATAGAAGGTGGAACATATTCTGTAAATGAAGCTATGCTAGAAGATCTTAAGATTGGATACCAAGGACAACATGCCTCTAACTTAGGTGGAATCCTTGCAAACGAAATAGCAAAAGAATTAAATATCCCTGCATACATCGTTGATCCAGTTGTAGTTGATGAGCTAGATGAAGTTGCAAGAATATCTGGAATGCCAGAAATAAAGAGAACATCTATCTTCCATCCTTTAAATCAAAAGGCTGTAGCAAGAAGATATGCAAAAGAAAATGGCACAAAGTACACTGACATAAATGTAATTGTTGCACATTTAGGTGGCGGAATATCTGTTGGAGCTCATAGAAATGGAAGAATAGTAGACGTAAACAATGCTCTAAATGGAGAAGGTTCTTTCTCTCCAGAAAGAATGGGATCAGTTCCAGCTAGAGAATTAATAGAGCTATGCTATAGCCAAAAATACACTCTAGAAGAAATGAGAAAGAAGATAAGTGGACAAGGCGGATTTGTTGCATTCTTGGGAACAAACGATGCAAAAGCAGTAGGGGAAAGAGCAGCTGCTGGAGATGCAAAAGCAAAACTTATCTACGAAGCTATGGCATATCAAATAGCAAAAGAAATAGGAAAGTGTGCTACAGTACTTTGTGGTAAAGTAGACGCTATAATCCTAACAGGTGGAGTAGCATACTCAAAGGAAATGGTAAGACTTATATCTGAAAGAGTAAGCTTTATCAGTGATGTTGTAGTATATCCAGGTGAAGATGAACTTCTAGCTCTAGCTCAAGGTGCAATAAGCGTATTAAGTGGAGCTGAAAAAGCAAAAGAATACAAATAGTATTAAATATATAATAAAAAGGTCTATATCAAAAGTTATTTTGATATAGACCTTTTTAAATTGAGATTACTTTTTTATTTCTCTCATATAATTAATACCAACTATATTTTTATATGACAATGGAGTATCCGTTGGATTCATTGGGTCTTCAGGAACTAAACCTAGTACGAAATTCCCAATAGTTGATGAATATACTATATAGTATTTACTTGTATACGGATCTTTTTTAATTCGGTCCTACTTTATATCATCTGGAAGTAGTGATTTGGCCAATGAAATGGCCTTATCAAAACTAACATTAGTAGGATTGATTTCGTTTTTATAAGTATAAGAGGTTAAGATTGAACCATAAGTTTTATTATCAATATTAGGAATCTCTGATAATAATCCGCTTTCTACAAAAGTATCAGCAGTTTCATAAGAGTAATAATCAGAATTCTTTATTTCGTACTTTAAAGTCTTTTTATCTACTAGTTTATATCTTTCCTTAATATTTGTGGATTTTGTAGAGGGTTCATTTTCGCCAATATTTAGTGTTTGTGTAAATGTGGTATTTTCTTTAATTTGAAAAGTGTAATTTTTATTTTCTGCCTGTTTCTGTGTTGAACAGCCGAATAATAATAATGGAATTATTAGAAGAGATGTTACCGAAAGTTTCATTAGAAATCCTCCAATATAAAATTATATTGTTTACTATATTTTAATATATTAAATGGATATATATAGTGAAAATATAAAATATATAGTTTATATAGAGCCTTTATTTTTCACTTTTGTACGTAAGCTTTCTTTATTCGTGAATTTTATTTTTATTGATAAAAATTATATATAAGAATAATATATAAATATAAATGGATATCAGGGGGGGAAAAATGAGGACTAGCTTAAATATAAGTAATACATTAACCAAAATAGATGAAATGAAGGGGGACGATGCTGTATTTCAAGTGTTGGAATATGATGAACTAAAGGGTGGAAAAGACGTTAATACGGCACTAATGCTAAGCTTTATGAAAGATGCACATATAAAGCTTAGACAACTTAGAATAATGCTAGATAATGGATCAGTTAGAATAGAAACTGGTGCACTACACTTTTTAAAAGGTAACATTGTAATGGAAAATAAGATGGGAGGAGTTCTTGGTATAGGAAAGAAGATGTTTGCAAGTAAGGTAACTGGGGAAACAACTTTTAAGCCTGTATATAAAGGAACTGGTGAGCTTTTCTTAGAACCAAGTTTTGGACATTATGCATTAATAGAATTAGAGGATGAAGAGATAATAGTTGACGATGGATTATTTTATGCTTGTGAGCAAGGGATAGAAGTAGGTGCGGCTATGCAGAAGAATTTATCTTCAAGCTTATTTGGAAATGAAGGACTGTTCCAGACTAAACTTTCGGGATCAGGGGTAGCAGCTTTAGAGCTTCCAGTGCCAGAAAGTGAAATAATAAAGGTTAAGCTATTTAATGACACTCTAAAAGTAGATGGAGATTTTGCAATATTAAGAAGCGGAAGATTAGAATTTACAGTAGAGAAGTCATCTAAATCTTTATTGGCTACTGCGACAGGAGGAGAAGGCTTATTAAATGTATATAAGGGAACTGGTGAAGTATGGCTTATGCCTACATCATCAGTATATAGACAGCTTGGAATGAGTGGAATTCAAAATATAGCAACTCCAACAAATAAGAGAAATACTGATGAATAATAAAAAATAAATGATTTTATAAAAATCCTTAATAGCCACAGTTTATAGATATTAATAAGAATCAAACATAAAAAAGACGTACTAAAAATGCGGAAATCATTTTTAGTACGTCTTTTTTAGTGCTCAGAAAGTTTTCTCCATCTTTATGTGAAGTGCATTGAATTTGCAAATGGTGAAATAATAGGGATAATGAAATATTTACATATTTAAGATGAAATATTAAATAGGAGTGATAAACATGAAAATAAAGAAAAGAAATGGAAAACTAGAGGATTTTTATAAAGATAAAATTGTTACATCAATAACTAACGCGTCTGATGAAGTTAATGAACCATTAAACGAAAGCGATATTTATATAGTGGCAAATGCTGTGTATCAACATGTTATGGACAATAAGGATGAAATAGTGAGTTCAGAATCTATATTTAACACTATCTATGATGAATTAAAAAAGATAGGTTTTAAAGATGTGGCAGAGAGCTATAAAAAAGGTTCAGGACGAATTTGAAAAAGCACAAATCGAGTTCTTAAATACATATAAAACAACGAATATTTGGAAAATTCGTAATTGACACAGGAATTGGTTGGTGATATCATAAATGTATACCATTACATTTTGTTGATAAATATGTAAATTAAGTTGTTCTATAAAAGTTTACAGAATAACAAAGAAATACTAAAGATTAGTACCTCAAAGAGGGGTTGTATCACTTATAAAACATAAGTATAATAGGGCAATAGGGGTACGTTGAAAAATGTAACTCTTATTACCCTTAAATATAGGCTTTAGAGATAAGGTCAAAATTATTTGTTATGGGGGACATTGATATGGAGAACAGAAAGAAAATAGGGGTACTAGATTCAGGAGTAGGAGGCCTTACAGTTGTAAAAGAGCTTGAAAAGCTTATGCCTAATGAGGATATTGTTTACTTTGGAGACAACAAAAATTGTCCTTATGGAAACAGAACTGCTGATGATATTGTTGGATTAACCCGCAAAATGATAGAATTTCTAAAGGATCAGGAAGTAAAAGTTGTTGCAGTAGCTTGTAACACCATATCTTCATTGATAGATAGATATGGAAATGATTATGACTTTCCAGTATTTGGAATTATAGAGCCAGCATCTCAGTATGTTGTAGACAAGGGTGTCAATGAGGTAGGAGTTGTTGCTACAGAGTTTACAATAAACAGTAAGTGTTACAATAGACTTATAAATGAAAAAAATCCTAATCTAGATGTATATGGTGAAGGAAGCCGCAACTTAGCAATGCTAGTTGACTGTGGCGAATTTGATATGAAAGCTATAGAAGAAGACATAAGTCTTCATATGGGAAATCTTTTAAAAAGATGTGATGTGAAGGATGTAATATTAGGATGTACACATTATCCTATAGTTCAAGATGTATTTGAAAAGTATGGTCCTGGAATAAACTTTATCAATCCAGCATTGCAACAAGCAAAAAAGATAAAAGCATATCTGGAGGAAAATAATTTATTAAATGATGAACCACATCATGCATATAACATATATACTAGCGGAACTACTGACACATATGAGAAGCTTTTAAAGATATTAGATATAAAAACACCTTTTAATATAAAAACTGTATAAAAAAATAATGAGTAGTGGATAGCGAGAAGTGGATTTTAATTTTAGCACCTATAGCATATATAGGAGGAAATAGCATGAAGGTTATAGATATGAGAGAGTACTTTAAGAAGTTTTATAGAGAAATAAACACCATTGGAAAATGGACAGCTTTTGAAAAGTACTATGAAGGATATAAAGAATTATTTGATTTGATGATAAAGGGGCTTTATATGGTTGAGCTTAATGAGTTTAAGGCCATCGTAGAAAACACAAATTTTCATGCTATTTCAAAAAAGTTAAGCTGTATAGATGTAGAGACTATTGAGAAAATAAAAGAAATCGTTAAGAAATCGGTAGAGAATTTGCACTTTGAAGAAGAATTTGATTTGTATGTAGGAGTCGGATTAGGACATGCTTGTGGGGTAGCTTTGCCTACTAAAAGGCCATCTATATACGTTGGTTTAGAGTGTATTGATGCATGTGATATAAATTTTCTTATTCCACATGAAGTGAATCATATGGTTAGAATAAAATCTATTGAAAATATAAATTTGTATAGTTTTGCAGAAAGAGTTGTTACAGAAGGACTTGGAGTGATTTATCCTTTGATTTTAAATAAACTACCTATAGATGTAGATAATATAAGAAGGACATTAGTTATAGATAAAAATCAAGTAGAACTTTTAAAAGAGAAAGAGGATGAGGTAAAACAAAATGTCATTGGGCATTTTAATGATACTTTAGATTATAAACTAATGAATGAATTTTTTACTATACAAAATGATGAGACTACAAAACCTGTATTGTCAGGATACTATATTGGACTAAGGATAGTTGAAAAAGCACTAAATGAAGGATATGAAATAGATCAGCTGACAAGATTACATGTAAATGAATTTCTAGAACAAATAATTGGATTTAAATAAAAAGTAATAGAAGCTGTTCTAGCAAAACATTCATGAAATATTTAATAACGTATGTAAAATTATTCGCTTTATTAAAGAATTTTAGGTATTTCTCTTAGCGATGAAATAGGTCGTTGAAAGTTTTAAAATTAGTTAAAATTACTGTAGCTAGTGCAAAAGAATTTAGAGAAGCCATAAAAATAGCAGTTGATGATATGGTTTCGTTGATATCTAAATCTTTAAGCTTAGAATTTCAGGATGCTATAGGCTTTTAAGTGCTACATGCGATATACAAATAAGTTAGGTTATAAATGACTCAATTACAGTAAGAGTAAGAGCACCAAAAAAATTATTAAAACTAAATATATAAAATAACCTCGGCAGCAGGTCAAAGATAGAATATCTAGACCTACTGCCGAGGTTTTATATATTACCATCCATTTATCACATTAATATAATGATTTATACATTGATTTTGATGAAGTTTATTAAAGGCTAACGCCTTAAAATTTAAGAATCGAATTCTTCTAAATCACATAGGATTTTTCCAAGAAATTTTGGATTACCATAGACTATTATTCGTGCGTTCTTTTCTTCTTCCATGTAGAAGTATTGAAAGTTTATACCTGACTGATTTGAATGTTCACTATTCACCTTAGAAATAATCTTCTCACAAAGAAGTGTTGCCTTTTCAGCATTATCTACATGATAATTTAGTATGACACAGCTTTCCAAGACTTTGTCATTATAAGGCTTACCTTGAACAAATTCCTGTAAATCAGATGCAGAGCTTTTAGCGATTTTGTCATTGAAATTATCTAGGCACATGAATTCCTTTAAGTCAGAGAAAGTTATCCTCCATTGCCCACCCATTTTGGAGGCCTTTATCTTGTTATCTTTAATGTATCTTTGAATTGTTATGGGATGAACTCCTAATATTCCTGAGACTTCTTCAACAGTTAACAGTTCCTTATCCATAAATACATCCCTTTCTATTTTGCAACTATCTATATGGTGGATAATTAATTAGATTCGTCTTTTTCATTATATAAATCTACGTAAAACACTTTATCTCTTTCAGAAATTTCTCCATAGAAAGTTCCTTTTTCAGTCAAAATACCATGGTCAAAAATCTTTGGTTTATCTGCTACATAAAATTCGATTCTATCTACTGACCAAAAGTCTTCTTTATGGAAAGATAGAACTTGTCCTTCGATACAACTAGAATTATATTTTATGAAATTATTGTGTAAAACCTTGTTATCCATAGAAACAATATTCATAGGGTCAAAACCTGATAGTTTTAGGTTTCCACATACAATTATTTTATAGCCTTCAGTTTTATTAAAAGCTTCGAAAGCTTTCTTTTTAGCATCTACATATTTTTTTATAAGCTCTTTAGCACATTCTAAATAGTAATTGTCTATAGAAAAGTCAGTGAGCTCCTGGAAAGATCCGAATTTAGCTTTGAAGAATTTGTATAAAAAAACATTGCTGTTTGAGAATTCTTCATGCCAGTTAGGAGCTATGCTATCTAGTATAAGACAGAGAACTAATCCGAAGGCATAGGATGAATCTCTAAATTTATTTAAATCTTCAAAATCAAAAGTGTGCAAAAAGTCTTCAACTACGTCCATGACATCCATGTTTTTTCTATGGGCTAGAGCTTTGACTTCAACATAGGTGGCAGTACCTTCTATTGATTCTAATGCTAACTCGTAATTCAGCATTGAACCGATTATATTCTTTCTTTTCTCCCTTCTTTGAATGAAGTCAGATAAAAGCTTATCTCTTGTATATTTATTTTGATCATCTAAAGCGCAAAGCAAATAATCCTTATCCATAAGTCTTAGAGCTAAAGAGCTTTGAGAAAAGTTATAGTTTATAAAAAGCATCTCATCTGCCCAACGCTTTTCGCCATGAGAAAGCTGATGGCAGTGAAACATCTCGTGAACTAGTATAGAATAAACTTTATTTAAACTGCTGCTGGAATCTAAAGAATATAGTGTGTCCATATTTAGTATAGCAGTATAATGTCCGTTTAGATTTATTGCTGTATTACCTACAAAGTCACCTGTCCATGATCCAATATGAGCATCGCGAAGAGGTGAAAAACCTTCAGGAGGATTAGGATGATTACATAGGACTACAGTTGTGGAATTGTACAAAGCAAAGGGTGATTTTTTGAAACCTTTCCAATATAAATCAAAGTCATCTTTATTTAGAATCTCTACTATATCTTCATATAGCGCTAAAGATTTTAGTTCTTGAACCATAGGTTAAACACATCCTTTTATATACTTCATTATCATTATAGGTAACAATAGAAAATGTTTCAATACAAATAGTAGTAAAATATAACAAAAGTTTATAACCAATGGTAATAGAATGGATTTATGAAAGTTTTAAGAAAGTTTCATCTGATAGTGTAGGTTATAATGATATAATTATAACAAATATTGAAATAGGAGTTGATTTTGAAGATGCAGCTTGTGTTGGAAAAGATAGAAAAAAATTATGGTGACAAAAAGGTCTTAAAGGGAGCTTCTTTTCAGTTTGAAAAAGGAAAGATTTATGGACTTCTTGGGCGTAATGGAGCAGGAAAAACAACTTTGTTTAATTGTATAAGTGGAGAGGATAAAGCAGATGGAGGCAAGGTAGAGATTATAGATGATAATGGGAATGCAAGAGATATAAAATCGTCAGATATAAGCTTTGTATTTTCCCAGCCAATACTTCCTGAATTTTTGACTGGCTATGAATTTTTAAAATTTTACATAGACATTAATAAAGATAAGATAGAGAATCCACTTTCAATAGATGAGTATTTTGATATATTAAATATAAATGAAGAGGATAGATATAGGCTTATGAAGGGGTATTCTCATGGCATGAAAAATAAGATGCAGATGGCATGCTTCTTGATTGCAAGGCCAGATATAATTTTATTGGACGAGCCGCTTACTTCCTTTGATGTAGTTGTTGCCTTAGAAATCAAAAATTTATTAAAGCAGATAAAGCATGATCATATAATAATCTTTTCTACTCATATATTGCAGCTAGCTACAGACTTATGTGATGAAATAGTTGTTTTGAATAATGGAATCTTGGAAGAAGTTCAAAGTGATATATTAAAGAGCTCTGAATTCGAGGAAAAAGTAATTGAGATTTTAAAGGATGAGAGCCATGTATAAGACGTTTAAAAACACATTTAATGTTGGATTTGCAAAGAAAGCTAATGGAATAATATATGCAATTCAAAAACTTCCTTTCATAGGGAAAAAGGTACCTTCAACTTTATATAGACACACAAAGTTAAAGCTCATACTAGGTGTCATTGCAACTGTATTTTCAGTACTTGGCAGATTCATGGGTAAAGGATTATATCTAGGAGTAATGATAATGCTGCCAGCTTATTATATAAATGGTGGAATGGAAAATATATATCCGCTATTTTTACAGATGTTTTTCTTCCTGAGTTTAGCATTTGGGACAATTATGGAGAGCAGAGTCTTTACGGGGTCAATTAGAGAAGCTTTTGACATGATAAGGCTTATGAGATGTGATGCAAAGAAGTATTATCTTAAAAATATAATCTACAAGAATATAGTAGATTTCATATATTTCATGCCTTCAATGCTTATAGTTGGAGCAATAATAGGTATGGAGCCTATAAAGGCTGTAATTTTAATATTTGAGTTTGTAGCTTTGAGGTTTATAGGGGAGGGAGTATACCTATTTGTCTACAGCAGATTTGGTTTGATTCTTCATGAGAAGATGTGGTTTGTAATTCCTCTTATGGTTGGAGCATTAGCAGTTTCCTATGGACTTCCTTTCATAAATGTTACTATAAATTGTGATGGACTATTATTTAATTTTATAACTCTATTTATACTCTTAGTTTTGGCGGTATTAAGCATTTTGTACCAAGGGAAATATAGAAAATATAGTGATATATCTATTAGGATGCTAAAGCAACAGGTATTCACCGATGCAGAAGGAGCTGTAGAAAAAGCTATGTTTGCAGAGGTCACATTAGACGAAAAGAAAATGCAGAAGGAAGATTTGAGTAAGAATCTTTATGAAGATAAAAAGGGATATGAATATTTAAATGCTTTATTTTTTAGAAGGCATATAAAAATACTGGTAGCGCCTATAAGAGTGAGAGTTATCATAGTTGGAGCAGTATTTATTGCAGGTGTATGTCTTGTATATTTTGCTCCAGAAACTAGAGTAGAGCTTATAGATGCACTAAAGGGAATGTCACCACTAATGGTATTTATAATGTATATGATGTCAACGGGAGCTAGATGCTGTAAAGCTATGTTTTACAATTGTGATGCCAGTCTCTTAAGGTATTCTTATTACAGAGAGAAGGATGTTATACTTTCAAACTTTAAGGCTAGACTTAAAAGAATCGTAGGATTAAATCTTATACCTACTGTTGAGCTATGTATAGCAATAGTTCTTATTGTAATTATCAGTGGATATGCAAGTGAACTTTTAACATTGGTTCCTCTGATTTTATCAATTTTATGTTTATCGTGTTTCTTCTCGATACATCATTTATTCATGTACTATGTATTGCAGCCTTATACAGAGGAATTTCAAGTGAAAAGTCCGATTTTTAGTGCAGTAAATGGAGCTATTTATTTCATTAGTTATCTATGTTTGAATATAAAGACAGCACCTTCGTATTTTACTTTTCTAGTTTTAGCTATAACTATAGTGTATATGTTTGTTGCACTTATAGTCACCTACAAAGTTGCGCCAAAGACTTTTAAAGTTAAATAAAGTAAGCTATGCAATCCTGTGGAGGGTTATGGGGAGATGTTGACTTTCATGTAACATATGATATAATAAAAAAATCGAAATATATAAAAACAATGACGAGGACAGTAATCTGTAATATCATTTTTCAGAGAGGGATATATGGTGAAATTATCCTAAATGACTATAGATGAAAACCACCTTGAAGTGACTCTAATACAGTACGGCTAAGCACCGTTAAAGGCTTTCTATGAGACCTGATTATTTCAGGTAAAGTAGGGTGGAACCACGAGTGTTATACGCTTCGTCCCTTCAGTTTTATGAAGGCGGAGCGTTTTTTGTTTGTTAAAATTTAGAATAGGGAAGATTAGCTTCTAAATTTATTTAAATATAAAATTATAAAGGAGATGAAATCATGTTAAAGATAACATTAAAGGATGGCTCTGTTAAGGAGTTTGAAGGAAAAGTATCTATACTAGAACTTGCTAAAAGCATAAGCGAAGGATTGGCGAGAAATGCATGTGCAGGTATAGTGGATGGAGAAGTAGTAGATTTAAGATTTGAGATTGAAGAGGATAGCAATGTAAGCATAGTTACTTTCAACGATGAGGAGGGTCAACATGCATTTAGACATACGGCTTCTCATATATTAGCTATGGCCGTAAAGAGATTGTATCCAGAAGCAAAGCTTGCTATAGGACCATCTATAGATGATGGATTCTACTATGATATAGATAGAGATGCTTCATTTACTAATGAAGAGATAGAAAAAATAGAAAAGGAAATGAAATCTATAGTGAAGGAAAACTTAGCTATAGAGAGATTTGAACTTCCAAGAGAGGAAGCTTTAAAGCTTATGGAAGAGGCTGGAGAGCCTTACAAAGTTGAACTTATAAATGATCTTCCAGAAGGAGAAATAATATCTTTCTATAAGATGGGAGATTTCGTTGACCTTTGTGCAGGACCACATCTTATGTCAACAAAACCTGTAAAAGCATTTAAGCTTACTCAAGTTGCAGGAGCATATTGGAAGGGTAGCGAAAAGAATAAGATGCTGACTAGAATTTATGGAACAGCATTTACTAAGGCATCAGACTTGGAAGAATTCCTAAAGATGAGAGAAGAAGCGAAGAAGAGAGATCACAACAAGCTTGGAAGAGAGCTTGGATTATTTACTACATCTGATGTAGTTGGGCAAGGTCTTCCATTATTAATGCCAAAGGGAGCAAAGATAGTTCAGCTTCTTCAAAGATGGATAGAGGATGAGGAGGAGAGCAGAGGATATGTTCTAACTAAGACTCCATTCATGGCAAAAAGTGATTTGTTTAAGATATCAGGACACTGGGATCACTATAAAGATGGAATGTTTATAATTGGAGATGAAAATGATGAGGATAATCTTCTTGCATTAAGACCAATGACATGTCCATTCCAATACATCATATACAATGCAGAACAGCACAGCTATAGAGATCTTCCAATAAGATACTCTGAGACATCAACTCTTTGCAGAAACGAATCATCAGGAGAGATGCACGGTCTTATAAGAGTGAGACAATTTACACTTGCAGATGGACACATAGTGTGTAGACCAGATCAAGTTAAGGAAGAATTCAAAGCTACTGTAGATCTTATAAAATATATAATGACAACTTTAGGCATACAGGATTCAGTGACATATAGATTCTCTAAATGGGATCCAAACAATACTGAAAAGTATATAGATAATAAAGAAGCTTGGGAGCAGACTCAAGATGAGATGAGAGAAATATTAAATGAGCTTGAGTTAAAGTATAAAGAAGCAGATGGAGAAGCTGCATTCTATGGTCCAAAGCTTGATATCCAGTTCAAGAATGTACATGGAAAAGAAGATACTATAATAACAGTTCAGCTAGATTTTGCTCTTGCAGATAGATTTGACATGAGCTATGTTGATGCAGATGGTTCAAAGAAGAGACCTTTCATAATCCACAGAAGTTCCATAGGATGTTATGAAAGAACACTAGCTATGCTTATAGAGAAGTATGCTGGAGCATTCCCAGTATGGTTATGCCCGACTCAAGCAAAGGTACTTCCAATATCAGAGAAGTATCATGATTATGCAGAAAATGTAGTGAAAGAGTTGAAGAAATCTGGAATTAGAGTAGAAGCTGACTACAGAGCTGAAAAGATAGGTTACAAAATAAGAGAAGCAAGAATGAATAGAGTGCCTTACCTTCTAATCGTTGGAGAGCAGGAAGCTGAAAACGGAACTTTAGCAGTTAAGAAGAGAGGGGAAGACCTAGGAGTTATTTCACTAGAAGAATTAAAAAATAGAATCGTTTTAGAAAATGCAACTAAAGAAATATAGGAATTAGTTAAAAGCTCATAACTTATAGGCCTCCTCTAAATGTTGAACTATTTAATTTAGAATGAAAGTTTCATTATGGGGAGCGCTATTAAGAAAAGCAGTTATCAATATACCATGATTTTATGGTAATTATGATAGCTGCTTTTTATTTTATCTTTCACTTATATGAGATTTTCATAGCTGCAATTTTGGATGGTATTTAAAATTCAATTTACTATTTTGTATATCCTCTCCCTGAGTTTTTTGCATTTTGAAAAAAATTATAAAACAATTTAATTATACTATTAACAACGTAACAATGTTTTGTTATGATATATTTAAAGGAGGAGGATTTTTGTGGAAGGAAATTTAATTTCTAAAAAGGAACTTTTAGAAAAAACAGGAATATCCTATGGACAGCTATATAGGTGGAAAAGAAAGAGTATAATTCCAGAAGAGTGGTTTATAAAAAAATCTAGCTTTACAGGTCAGGAAACTTATTTTCCTGAAGAAAAAATTTTGGAGAGAATAGAAAAGATAAAAGCTATGAAGGATGAGTTGTCTTTAGAAGAGCTTGCAAATATGTTCTCTGCAAAGCCTGCGGCGATAGCTTTAAGCAAAGAAGAGGTTTTAGAAAAAGGTATTTTATCTCAGAATACGGTGAATATATATGAAGATATGGGAGAGGTTATAGAGGATTTTAATAGCATACTCCAGGCTTATATCATAGAAACTTTGCTTATGACAGGAGAGATAACTTTAGAGGAAGGTAAAACTCTTTTAAGCATATTGGTAAAAGAAAATGAAAATTTAAGCGGTGTTGATTACAATATACTTCTTATAAGAAAACTTGGAATAAGCATATGGATGATAGGAGAGTTTTCGGAAAATGTGTTTATTGAATCTCAAGGCAAGATTGTTATAAAGAAATCCATTGGGGATTTTGTAAAGGAATTAAAGGTGAAATTAAATAAATAGGGAGATGAAGGAAATGAGTGGTAATTATAATATTGAAGGTGTAGGTAGTATAGCTGGAGGCGAATATCAAAATCTTGTTATAGATGGTGCTGGTACTGTAAATGGAGAGTTGACGGCAGAAGCTATAGAGATAAATGGAGTTGGAAGATTCAAGGATAAAGTTACAGCAAAGAGTATTGAGGTAAATGGTGCTGGAAAGTTTTTGGGAGATACTAAGTGTGAAGAGCTTGATGTAGAGGGGAGTGGAACTTTTAAAGGAAATCTCGAAGTCACTGAACTTCAAGTCAGTGGTAGCTCCAAAGTAGAGAAGATGATTGAAGGAGATATGGCTCATATTGAAGGGTCACTTGTAGCCTTGGATGGAGCTAGTTTTGATAAAGTTACGGTAGATGGAGCTTTTAAGACTTTAAAAAGTTTAGAGGTAGAAGAGATAAACTGTAATGGGCTTTTAAGTATCGGAGAAGAACTTAATGGAGAAAAAATTATAATAACATTAAAAGGAGCTTCGAAGATAGGAACTATTGGAGGACATGAAATAAAAGTTAGAAAAGGTAGCCTTTATGGGAATATACAGATATTTAGTATGATAAAGGGATTGTTTTCTGATGAATCTATTAACTATGAAGGACTAACCTGTGTAGAAATAGAGGGAGACGAGATAGATGTAGAATATACAAAGGCCAAGATAGTAAGAGGTTGTAATGTAGTTATTGGTGACAAATGTGAAATTGGGAAAGTTGAATATACTGAAAGTATTATGGCATCACCTAGTGCAAAAATAAGAGAAAAGGTAAAAGTGCAAAAATAAGGGGGATTAGGAGTATGGACAATAATTTAATGGATATAAAGATATCGGGATCATCTGCTATGCCAGGAGGAAAGTACAGAGATGTTAAAATAAGTGGTTCTGGAAAAATTCAAGGTGACGTAGAATGTGAATGTATTAAGGTCAGTGGAGCGGCAACCATATCAGGGGATACTTTAGTTACAAATGATATAAAAGTATCTGGAAGATGTGCTTTCAAAGGTGGGGTTAAGGCTGGAGAAGTGAAAGCTAGTGGTTCGTTAGCTATAGAGAAAGACTTAGAAGCGTTATTTTTAAAGGTTAGTGGTTCAACAAAGGTTGCTGGAAAATGTAATTCTGAGGATCTGTGGGTTAGTGGTTCTCTCTCTACTGGAGATGTAAATGGAAAAAAAATAAATGTCTCAGGTTCTCTAAAGTCATCAGGAGATGTAGAGGCTGATTTTATAAGATTTAATGGAAAGTTCAATATAGAAAATCTTTTGAGTGGAGATGAAATAATAATAAATCCATCATGGCAATGTTATGCTAAAGAAATAGGTGGACAGAATATAAAGATTGAAAAGGAAGGTACTAATATCGGAGTTATGGCTATTTTCTTTAGCTTTTCATCGCCTTTTGGAAAAGTCAGAGCTGAACTTATAGAAGGAGATAATATTGTTCTTGAATATACTGAGGCTGATGTGGTCAGAGGAAAAAATGTGACTATTGGTAGAGGGTGTAATATAAAGAGAGTTGAGTACACAAATGAATATAAATTAAATGGTGATGGGAAAGTTGAAGTGTGTGAGCAAATAATAAGGTGAAATAAATAAAATTAATAATATGGTTAATAAAATTAATTTTAAACTTGATAAAAACGATTAAATTTAAAATAAGTATTAAATAATTCAATATACCTATTGAATTATTTAAAAAAAGGGAATATAATCTTACTAAAGAGAGGTGAGAAGATGAAATACAAAGTTTTGAATAGATGTCCTGTATGTTCATCAAAGCTTCTAGTAAAGAAACTTCAATGTACAAAATGCAACACTGTCATAGAAAATGATTTTGAGCTATCAAAATTTGATTATCTAAACAAGGGGCAACTGGAATTTGTTGAGGTATTTCTAAAATCCAGAGGAAATATAAAGGATGTAGAAAAAGCTCTTGGAATTTCATATCCAACTGTAAGGGCAAAACTTGATGAGGTTTTAATGACTCTAGGTTATAAGGCTGAAAAACAGGAACCTAAAGAAGAAACTTCTAAGAATAAGGATGTTTTAGATGCTCTAGAAAAGGGAGATATATCTCCAGAAGAAGCGATAAAGCTTTTGAATAAGGAATAATATTCAGTTCTTGAAAAGGGAAATGAATTTAAAGAATAATAGGAGGGGTTAATTGTGAATGAAGAAATAATGAGAGTGTTAAAGATGGTTGAGGACGGAAAGCTTTCCAGTGAAAAGGCTTCAGATCTTATAGCTGCCTTAAACAAAGATGAAAATCAAAGTAACAATGTTACGTTGTACGATGTTGATAGTAAGGCTTATGGAGATAGAATGTTAAGAATACAGGTAGATTCTCATGATGGAGATGAAGTAAAGGTAAATCTTCCTGTAAATTTTATAAGTGGAGTGCTAAAAGCTTGTGGAAAGCTCCCTATGAATATAGAAGGTATGGATGGAATTGATGGAGAGATGCTTATTCAAAGTATAACTGCCGCTCTAGACAATAAAATTATGGGGGAAATAGTAAAGGTAAACTCTCATGATGGAGATGTAGTTAGAATCTTTGTAGAGTAAGGTGAGACTATGAAAATAATGGTGAAGGAAAAAGGAAAAGATAAAGCTATAAATATTTCTATTCCTATGTGGCTAGTAACTGGATGCATAAAGAATACAAGGTTTATAACAAGAATCGGTGCCAAGGGAATAGATCCTAAGACCATAGACATCATAAACTCAATAGATTTTAAGCTCATAGCAAGGAACCTTAAGGATTTAAAGAAATACAAAGGATTAAGGCTTGTTGAAGTAAAAGAAAAAGATGGAGATGAAGTGATTATAGAGATTTAAGTGTTTTGGAGGTGTATCATGGAGGAGAAATCAGAAGTCGTAGTTGCAGTGGATGACTTAAAAAAGACATTCACAACAAAGAAAAAGAAATTCTTTAAAACCATAGAAAAGACGGAATTCAAAGCTGTAAATGGAGTGAATTTTAATATATATAAGGGTGAAATCTTCGGTCTCTTAGGGCCAAATGGAGCAGGAAAGACCACTACCATAAAGATGATAACAGGACTTTTACGACCTAGCTTTGGATGTGTAAAAGTTATGAGTATAGATGTGGATAAAAATCCAAAGGAAGCATTGAAAAAGATAGGTACTGTACTGGCAGGGGACAGGAGTATATACTGGAAGCTTACAGCAAGAGAAAACCTAGAGTATTTTGGAGCCTTGTATGGACTAAGTCCAAAGGTTGCAAAGGAACGAGCAGAAAAAGTGCTGAATAGATTAGGGCTTATAGAAAAAGCAGACATCATAGTTGAAAAATTTTCAACAGGTATGAAGCAAAAGGTGGCTTTAGGAAAGGCGCTTATGCCAGAAGCACCGGTGATATTATTAGATGAACCAACCTTAGGGTTAGACCCTCAATCAGCTCTCAACCTGAGAGAAATCATAATGAAACTAAAAAGCCAAGGAAAGACAATTCTTTTAACAACTCACTACATGGAAGAAGCAGACTTCTTATGCGACAGAATAGCAATCATAGATAACGGTGAAGTTATCGCATTAGACACACCAGAAAATCTTAAAAAATCCATCAATGAAATAAAATCCATAAAGATAGAAGTAGACAAATTTTCAGATGCAATAAAAGATGAAATAACAAAAATTCCTCATATAGAAAATGTCATATCAGAATTTAAGGAAGACAAGGGCACGTATCAGCTTTTGATTCATCACAATAATGGGGAAGAGATAATAACGGAAATCATGACCAGACTATATAAGAATGGAATAAAGCTTTTGAATATCAATGTGTTGGAGCCATCCCTAGAAGATGTATTCATAAAACTTACTGGAAAGAAATTAAGGGAGTAGGTGAAGGCATATGAGTAGATATTACACCATTAGAGCTATAGTGAAAAAGGAACTCACACAATTCGTAAGGTATCCAACCTGGATAATCCAAATGCTTATATGGCCTTTGATATTTCCGCTGGCATATGTACTTCCGGGACTAAGCATGGCAGGACCTGACGGAGGTGGATTTGAACAGTTCATGGATATAGCAGGAACCGATAGTTTCATGGGCTTTGTTGTAATAGGAACTATGGTGTGGATGTGGTCAAATATGACCATGTGGAACTTTGGAACCTTAATTCGAGAAGAGCAGATGAGGGGGACTTTGGAGTCTAATTGGTTATGTCCTATAAGCCATGTGGATCTTCTCATAGGAGGAGCAATAGTATCCATACTAATGAATCTTTTCACTGTTGTTGTCAGCATAGTGGAGTATAGACTTGTATATGGTGTTCATTTCACAGGAAATATATTTTCATGGATAGTGTGCTTTATAGTGTTGATACCAGGTGTCTATGGATTTGGTTCTATATTTGCAAGTCTAGTTTTGTGGTTCAAGGAAACAGGAGCAGCAGTACAACTCATAAGAGGTTTTATAACCATATTTTGTGGAATATCATTTCCTATCATGGTGCTTCCAAACTCTCTTAGAATCATTTCTGACATCCTTCCTTTTACCTATGGAATAAACCTATCTAGAAATGTGATGCTAAATGGCATATCTATTTTTTCTATCCAGGCATTAAAAGACATGATACCAGCTTTGGTTATAGGAATAATATTGCTTATAGCGGGAAGATTATGTTTCCTAAAGGTGGAGAAGAAAGTAAAAAATGAAGGTTCTCTAGAAAGGTTTTAAAGGAGGGAGAGATATGAGAGAAAATTTAATAGTCATAAGAGCTAGATTCATAAGGAGTATGAAGAATTATTTCAGATATCCACTGAATTTTGTGTTAAGCTTATTCGACCCAATCATATGGCTTGCCCCATATTACTTCATGGGTAAGGCCTTTGAACAGGGGGGAGAGGTTGCTGGATTCGCTAGCTACACAGGAAATTCGGATTATATGGGATTTATGATAGTTGGATATATAGTGACGGCTTACTTTTCAACAGCGCTATGGAGTACTGGCTTTACTTTGAAGAATGAGATGATGCAAGGAACGCTTGAATCAAACTGGAGTACACCGGCCAATAGAATGGCCTTGCTTTTAGGATCTGTAGCCTTTCAGTTTTGTGCAACGACCTTTGAGATGGCATTAACCCTCATAGTATGTCACTTCTTATTTGATTTTACCATAGGAGGAAATATACTTTTGATATTGTCATTCTTGATACTAGGAATAATAGCCTTAGTTGGACTTGGAATAGCAGTTTCCTCAGCAGTGCTTTTAGCTAAGGAGGCAAATGCCATAATAGATTTGTCAAATAGCTTTTTTCAAGGGTTATCAGGAGGTTTTTTTCCGGTAAAGGTTTTGCCAAAGGCATTTTTATTTCTAGCAATGATACTTCCTTTGACATACTTGAATGATGGAATGAGAGCGATAATGATAGGACAGACACCTATAGTCAGTTTAAAAACAGAATTTATAATAATATTTATCTCTATGTTTGTCTTCTATATAGGAGGAAGATATATATTTATGAGAGTAGAGAGGATATGTAGAAATAAGGGATTGCTAAGTGGGCACTAATTAAATTCACATTGTATCTCTAAAGATTATATAATATAATAATATTTGGATTACAGAATAATCCTTTCTATAGTCTTATAGAAAGGATTAATATTTTAAAAGCGAGGTAATATTTATGGGTAGAATGTTTGGAACCGATGGAGTAAGAGGCATTGCAAATACAGAACTTACAGCTCAAATGGCTTATGATTTAGGAAGGGCTGGCGCATATGTCTTAACAGAAGGAACTCATAAGCCTAAGATTCTTGTTGCAAAAGATACAAGAATATCAGGAGATATGTTAGAGTCAGCTTTAGTTTCGGGAATACTTTCAGTTGGAGCTGAGGCGGTATGTTTAGGAGTTGTACCAACACCTGCAGTTGCATATTTGACAAGAGCTTATGGAGCAGATGCTGGAGTTATGATATCAGCTTCTCACAATCCAGTAGAATATAATGGAATAAAGTTTTTTGATAATAAAGGATACAAACTATCAGATGAATTAGAAGATAACATACAACAAGTTATAGAAAATGGATGCAAAGAAGTTCCATGTCCAGTTGGTGGAAGTCTAGGAAGAAAGAAGAGAGAAGATTCAGCATTAGAAGACTATATAGAACACTCTAAGTCTACAATAGATGTTGATCTTTCAGGAATGAAAATAGCATTAGATTGTGCAAATGGATCATCATACTATGCAGCGGTTGAAACTTTCAGAGATCTTGGAGCAGAGGTTGTTGTAATAAACAATGACCCAGATGGAATAAATATAAATAAGAGCTGTGGCTCAACTCATCCAGAAGAGCTTATGGACTACGTTGTTAGAAAAGAATGTGACTTAGGATTAGCTTTTGATGGAGATGCTGACAGATGTTTAGCTGTTGATGAAAAAGGAAAGCTTATAGATGGAGACTTCATCATGGCTATATGTGCTAAAGAGATGAAGAAACAAGGTAGATTAAAGGATGATGTTTTAGTTGTCACTGTAATGAGCAACCTTGGACTTGATATAGCAGCAAAAAAAGAAGGAATCAAAACTGTAAAAACTAAAGTTGGAGACAGATACGTTCTGGAAGAGATGGTGAAGGAAGGCTATAAGTTAGGCGGAGAGCAATCAGGCCACGTTATATTCCTTGACTACAACACTACTGGAGACGGAATGGTTACAGGTCTTCAATTAGCATCAGTTGTAAAGAAGAGTGGAAAGACTTTATCTGAGCTAGCATCTATCATGAAGGAACTTCCTCAAGTTTTAGTCAATGCAAAGGTACCAAATGATAAGAAGAACATCCATGAAGTAGATGAAGAAATAAAGGCTGAAATAGCAAATATGGAAGAGGCACTTCACGGAGTTGGAAGAGTTCTTATAAGACCATCAGGTACAGAGCCATTAGTTAGAGTAATGCTTGAAGGAGAAGATCAAGCTGAAATAGATATTATGGCACACAAACTAGCAAAGATGATAGAAGAAAAAGTTAAGTAATTTATATGATAGAGCCCTTGAAGTTAATGAATTTATCTTTAAGAGCTCTATTTATTTTCATATTACGAAAAAATTAATTTTTTAATTTGCTATTGATTTAAAACAGGTGTTTTGATATTATGTACAAGAAGAGTATTCAAAATAGTTATATTTATGAGTAACTTCTGGTAGAAAAGAGAATATAATATATTATCTCAGCTTAGGGATTAAGAAGGTTTATCTTAGGCAGAGAATTGATTAAGCGCCAGAACTTAAATAGCATACACGCCCTGTGTATATCCATATCTCAAGTGGAAGTTTAAGTTGACGAGGATGGGGAGTATCGAAGACTTCGGCGGATGCCCCACGGTAAAACACTACCGATAGCCATTGATAAAACCAAGGAGTGATTCTTGGAACAAATTCAATGTGGTGATTAAAGCCTTCCTTTAAGATTTTCAATTTAGTATTTTTTAAAATTAAAGAATGATTTACCGGGTATTTTTATGCAAATTTATAATGTATGCATAGGTTTATTAATTGCGGCCAAAAATAGTAAAAATGTTTGGTTTTACTTTGTTATTCACAAATTTAAATAAATTTAAATAAAACCCATAGAGAGGAAGATTAATTATGTGTGGAATAGTAGGATATTTAGGAAAAAAAGAGGCATCGCCAATACTTATAAAGGGATTATCAACTCTAGAGTACAGAGGATATGACTCAGCAGGAGTTGCAATAATGGATGGAGGACATATCGATGTTCAGAAATGCAAAGGAAGACTTGCAAATCTAGAGGAAAAGCTTAACGAGAATCCTATAAAGGGACATATAGGCATAGGTCATACAAGATGGGCAACTCATGGAGAGCCTTCAGATGTAAATTCTCATCCTCATAACAGCTTAGATGGAAAGGTAAGTGTTGTTCACAACGGAATCATAGAAAATTACCTAAAGATTAGAGAGTGGCTTCAAAGCAAGGGCTACAAGTTTTTATCAGATACAGATACAGAAGTTATACCAAATCTTGTAGAGTATTACTATGAAGGAGACCTTTTAGATGCTGTAATGAAAGCAACAGCAAAGATGGAAGGTAGCTATGCTATAGGAGTTATGTGCAACGATGAGCCAGACAAGATAGTTGCAGTAAGAAAGGATAGTCCCCTTATAGTTGGACTAGGACAAGAAGAATACTTCATAGCTTCAGATATACCAGCAGTGCTTCCTTACACAAGAGATATATATCTTCTAAACGATAAGGAATTTATCGTAATGGAGAAGGACGGTATATCAATGTACAATGAGTACAAGGAAGAAATCAAAAAAGAAATATACCATGTAACTTGGAATGCTGATGCAGCAGAAAAGGGTGGATTTGAGGATTTCACATTAAAGGAAATCCACGAACAGCCAAAAGCAGTGAGAGATACTTTGGCAGGAAGAATTGTACCATGTAAGGAAATATCTTTAGATAAGATAAGCTTAACAAAGAAAGATTTAGATAATGTAAGTAAGATTTATATAGTTGCTTGCGGAACAGCATACCATGCAGGTCTTGTTGGAAAGTATACAATTGAAAAATTAGCGAGAATACCAGTTGAGGTTGATATAGCCTCAGAATTCAGATATAGAGATCCAATCATAGATGATAGAACATTAATAGTAGTTATAAGCCAATCAGGAGAAACAGCAGATACATTAGCAGTTTTAAGAGATGGAAAGAAGAAGGGTGCGAGAGTTCTTGCAATAACAAATGTTGTTGGAAGCTCAGTATCTAGAGAAGCAGACGATGTATTCTATACTTTAGCTGGACCGGAGATAGGGGTTGCATCTACTAAAGCGTACTTAACTCAGCTTATAGCTATGTACACTATGTCACTTCATATGGCAGTTCTTAGAGGAACTATTTCTGATGAAGAGGTAGAAAAAATAAAGGCAGAGCTTATAGCTTTACCAGATAAGATAAATGAAATACTAGATCAAAAGGAAGAAATTCAAAGATTCGCAGCTAAGCACTACATGGAAAAAGACTTATTCTTCTTAGGAAGAGGACTAGACTACGCTGTATCTTTAGAAGCATCGCTAAAGCTTAAGGAACTTAGTTATATTCACTCTGAAGCTTACGCTGGAGGAGAGTTAAAGCACGGTCCTATAGCACTAATTGAAAAAGGAACTGTTGTAATAACTACATTAACTCAAGAAGATTTAATGGATAAGATGGTGAGCAATGTTAGAGAAGTTGTAACTAGAGGAGCTCACGTTCTTGCAGTAACTTATGAAGATAATAAGGACCTTGAAAAAGTTATGGATGCCGTTATATACATCCCAAGAACTATAGATATATTAGCACCAGTTTTATCTATAGTACCACTTCAGCTTTTAGCTTATTATGTAGCAGTACAAAAAGGCTGTGATGTAGATAAGCCAAGAAACTTAGCAAAATCAGTTACAGTTGAATAATATCATAGATAACCTTCATATATAGAATAAAGAGGAATATAAAAATAGGGGTGATTACTTTATGAATGAAAAGCTATTGAGGCTATTAGAAGAATACAAAGAAACTCAAAAATGCTTAGAGATGGGCATGACCATAGTTGATAAGAAAGATTACGCCAAAGGAAAACTCGAAATAGTAAACATGATGATTCATGATATAGAAAAAGTATTAGCAGAATAAAAAATAAATCAGATAATACACAAGAAATACGTACTTGTCCACAGTTAAAGCTTACAGGAGGCTTTGGCTGTGGATTTTTTTAATTATTTTAAAATAGCTTTGATTACGGATTTTTTTATTTAAGCAAAGTATATAATTATATCACAATGTTATGTTTTAATATATATTATAATGATGTTGAATCTATAAATGTAGATATTGATTCTGTAATGATGAGGGATAAGGAGATTATTTCCCATGTGCATCTTCAGGCAAGAAAGGGCGATGTCATTGGAATTATAGGGGGTTCTGGTTCGGGAAAATCTACTATAATGAAATATATACTAAAGTTTCGTGAAGTGAGTAGGATTTTGATAAATGATATAGATATTAAAAATATAGAAAATAAGTCCCTTAGAAATCAAATTTAGAATAAAATGATTATATGATAAAAAATTATTGTTATTATAGATAAATTTTCAAATAATAATAATTTTTTGCTTAAATCATAAAATGTAAAATAAAAAACTTTAATTTTATCGTACATACATAATGTTACAATAAAATACAAAAAGCTACTTGAAGGATAATGGTCTAAAAAATTCATTTTATAGATTTGTTGAATAAATCTGTTATATTAAGAACGTGAAAAAAACATGGCTAAATCCTTTAAATTAAAGGGATTATCGAAAAATGAATAAAAAAATACATAAAAAAATATCTATTCAAACTAAGGAAATAAATATATCATATTATAATAATAACTGAATGAAAAAAGTCATAAAAGTCGAATAATACAATTTTAAATAGAATTTATTTTCATAAAGCTACAAAAAAACACCTAAAATTTGTGGGAAAATAAGAATGTTAAAAGTATTTTAAAAAATGAATTTACAAAAATCATATATCCCTCTTATAATATATTCAATAGTTATTAATAAATTTAATAAAACATTATTAGATTGTTAAAGTTATTGAAAAAGAAGGGGGTATACACAATGAAAGTTAAAAAATTGTTAGCTACATTGTTAGCAGCAACTGTTTTAACAACTAGCTTAGTTACATTAGTTGGTTGTGGCAGTGACAAAGGACAAGGAAGTGGAACATCAGCATCAGCTGAAAAGGATTCAAAGCAGGAATTAAACTTAATTCTATTAAATCCTCTAACCCTGGATCCAAATGACGCTAGAAATGCTAGTGAATTCCAGATTATCACTCAAGTTCAAGAAGGTCTAGTAAGAGTTTTCACTGATGAAAATGGAAATGAAAAGATTGAACCAGCAGGTGCAGAAAGCTGGAAAGTTTCAGAAGATGGAATAACTTGGACATTTAAGTTAAGAGATCACAAATGGTCTGATGGAAAACCTGTTACAGCACAACATTATGTTGATTCTGTAATAAGATTATTAGACCCTGAAAAAGCATTCTCATACGCATTCTTTGCTTATGATATAAAAAATGCTGAAAAATATTACAACAGAGAAGTTAAAGCAGAAGACGTTGGAGTTAAGGCTTTAGATGATAAGACATTAGAAATTACTTTAGCAAAAGCTGCTCCTCAATTCGAGAAGAAGATAGGATTTGTTTGCTTATTCCCAATTAGACTTGATGTTATCGAGGCTGGTGGAGAAACTTGGGCAACTGATTATACTAAACAGGTTTATAATGGACCATTCATAATAAAAGAGTGGGTAAAAGATAACAGCATGACTTTAGAAAAGAATCCAAATTATTGGGATGCTGCAAATGTTTCTTTAGAAAAAGTTAACATGCAAGTAGTTGAAGAAGTTTCAACTCAAGCTCAATTATTTGAATCAAAGCAAATCGACGTAATAGAAGGAAATCAAGACTATACTCAAAAATGGGTTGATATGGCTAAGGATGGAAAGTTCCAATACTTCCAAGGAAAATACCCAAGCATGAGTTTTATAGGATTCAATCATAAGAGTGGCGGTCCTTCAGGATTAATGAACAATGCAAAAATCAAACAAGCTTTATCTCTAGCAATAGATAGAGAAGAGTTCGTTGATACTCTATATGGAAGACACTATCCAGCATACAGCTTAATACCTTATGGTGTTCAAATCGGAGATGATGAGTTTAGATCAAAGCATGAAGAGCCTTTAAAGAAAGTTTATGAAGAATACAAAGGAAACAATGAAAAGCTTCAAGAGTTATTCAAAGAAGGTTTAAAAGAGCTTAATAAGGATACTGATTTAAGTAAGATATCTTTAACTTATATAACAACTGGTTCAAGCGCATTACAAAAATCAATTCAAGAATACTTACAACAAACATGGCAAAACAAGCTTGGAATCAAGATAGACATGCAAGTGTTTGGAGATTCTAAAGTTTATGCAGCAGCTAGAAATGAAAATAAGTATGACATACTTTCAAATGGATGGCATGGAGATTACAATGACCCAATGACATTCACTGATTTATGGATAAGCAATAGTGGTTTCTCTAAATTCTTCGGATGGTATTCAAGCAAAGCTTATGATGAAATATTCGCTAAGCTAGATGGAGAAGCAGATATAGCTAAGAGATCAGAATTATATGCTCAGCTTGAAGAACAATTAGTTGTTAAAGATGCAGGTATTGCACCATATATGCATTTAGATTCAAGAGATTTTGCTCAAAACTATGTTAAGAACGTAAGCTTCCCAGCATTTGGACCTCGTTACGAATTTAGTAGAGCATACACTGCAGGCAGAGAATAGTTTATTTACATATGTACACCAAGTTTTGGTGTACATATGTTTAATATTATAAAGGGGAGAAAAGCATGACAAAATATGTTATAAGAAGATTTTTTGAAATGATTTTTACATTATTCATAATTGCTACGGCAACATTCTTTCTCTTAGCTGCAGTTCCAGGAGATCCGCTTACTGAAAGAGCAGAAAAGTTACCTCCACAGATAAGAGAGAATTTGTACAAGAAATATGGATTAGATAAACCAGTCATGGAAAGATATGTGATAACAATGAATGGACTTACTAAAGGTGACTTTGGTGAATCCATACTTTATCCAGGTCAAACAGTTCAAAGCATAATAAAAGAGAAGCTACCAGCTTCTGCAAGACTTGGAATACAACAAATGACATTGGGAATAACTGTTGGACTTTTACTCGGAATAGTGGCAGCGATGAAGAAAGGAACTTGGATAGACTATACCATAGTTACAGTATCCATACTCCTCATTTCCATACCGCATCTGATCTTTGGACTAGGGCTTCAAAAGATTTTTGCAGGACAGCTTCACTGGTTCCCAGTAATAGGATGGCCTAAAGGAGATGCATTATGGTTTGGAGGATGGAAATATACCATACTTCCGACACTTACAGGATGTTTTGCTTATGTAGCATCATATGCTAGACTGCTAAAGACATCTATGCTTGATGTAATAAATCAAGATTATATATTAACAGCAAAATCTAAGGGATTATCTAAAAAAGCTATAATATTTAAGCATGTTCTTAGAAATTCATTTATTCCTGTTATGACAAATCTTCCTATGAGCGTAGCTATGTGTATAACTGGATCATTCTTCATAGAAAGAATTTTCTCAATTCCTGGAATAGGAATGTATTTTGTTAATGCTGTAAATGGAAGAGATCTTCCTATAATAATGGGACAAACAGTTATCATAGCAGCAATGTACATAGTTATAGTGTTTGTTACAGACTTATTATATACAGTAGTTGACCCAAGAATAAGAGTACATGGCGGAAAGAAATAGGGGGTAGAACTATGACAGAATTAAAAAAAGAAAAATTTAAAGTTATAGGTTGCGAAAAATTAGATTCTGACGCTATAGTAAGACCTACAATAACTTATTGGAAGGATGCTTGGAGAAGACTAAGAAAGAACCCTATAGCTATGATATCACTAGTTGTTCTTGTAATTATGACAATAATGGTTACAGTAGGACCTTATATAAGAGGATTAGATTTTATAACAATAAATCCAGCTCACAAAAATATAGCACCAAATTCAACTTATTGGTTTGGAACTGATAACTTGGGTAGAGATATGTTTTCTAGAATATGGTATGGTGCTAGAGTATCTGTAATCATCGCTTTAGTATGTACATTCATTCAAGTTGTTGTAGGTTCAATATACGGAGGTATAATGGCATACTTCGGTGGATGGGTAGATGAAGTTATGATGAGAGTTATAGAAGTTATAACTTCTATGCCTTCACTTCTTATAACAATCCTTGTCATGATGGTTTTAGGAAATGGAATGTTCTCACTTCTTGTTGCACTATGTATAACTTCATGGTGTGGTACAGCAAGACAGATGAGAGGTCAGATAATGCAGCTTAGAGAATCAGAGTATGTTATGGCAGCAGAGGCATTAGGAGCTTCATCTAAGAGAATTATAATAAAGCACTTAATTCCAAACACATTAGGTATATTAATACTTAATGCAGCATCTAGTATACCTGGATACATATTTACTGAATCAGGACTAAGCTTCCTTGGAATAGGACTTCAAGCTCCAGACACAAGTTTAGGAGTTCTTATATCAACTGGACAGCAAGCTATGGAATTCTATCCATATCAAGTGTTCTATCCAGCTCTTATAATATGTATAATGGTTTTAGCATTCAACTTACTAGGTGATGGATTAAGAGATGCACTTGATCCAAGACTTCGTCAATAGGAGGGTAAGCAATGGAAAAATTACTTGAAGTTAAAAATCTAAGAGTTTCATATCACACCTATGCAGGGGAAGTTCAATCAGTAAGAGGAGTATCCTTTGATGTAGAAAAGGGAGAAGCTGTTGCAATAGTTGGAGAATCAGGCTGTGGCAAGTCTGTTACTTCAAAGGCAATAATGGGGCTTATCCAAACCCCTCCAGGAGAGATAAAAGAAGGCAGTGAAATATACTATAATGGAAAAGATGTGTTGAAGTTTTCTGATAAGGAGTGGTCGGAGTACAGAGGAGGAGAAGCATCCATAATATTTCAAGATGCATTAACATCTCTAAATCCAACGATGACGGCAGGAAAGCAGATAGCAGAAAATCTTATAATTCATAGAGGAATGAGCAAGGCTGAAGCGTTAAAAGAAGCTGTTCAGATGCTTAAGCTTGTTGGAATACCTAATCCTGAAAAGAGAGTAAATCAGTACCCACATGAATTCTCAGGTGGTATGAGACAAAGAGTTATGATAGCTATAGCTCTTGCGTGTAATCCAAAGCTTCTTATAGCAGACGAACCAACAACTGCTCTTGACGTTACAATACAGGCTCAAATAATAGAGCTTATAAAGGATCTTCAAGAAAAGCTTGGTACTTCTGTTATTATAATAACTCACGATTTAGGAGTTGTTGCAGATATAGCTAAGAGAATAGTAGTTATGTACTCAGGAAAAATTATAGAAAAAGGTCTTTGTAACGAAGTGTTCTATGAGCCAAAGCACCCATATACATGGGCACTACTTAAGGCTGTGCCAAGACTAGACCTTCAAAACAAACAAAAGCTTGTTTCTATCGATGGTACACCACCAGACCTTATAGCACCACCAAAGGGATGTCCTTTCAGTACACGTTGTAAGTATTGTATGGAAATTTGTTTAGAGGAAGCACCAGAAGTAGCAGAATTCAGTGATACTCATAGTGCAGCATGCTGGTTACACCATCCCTTAGCTCCAGAACTAGATTTACCATTTTCTAAGGGAGGCGAAAAACAGTGTCAGAAGTAAAAGCGAATAATGAAAAAGAAATAGTACTTGAAGTTAAAAATTTAAAGAAGTATTTCAATGTAGGAAAAAATACTGTTCTTAAGGCTGTTGACGACGTTTCCTTTGTAATAAGAGAAGGAGAAACTCTAGGAATGGTTGGAGAATCTGGATGTGGAAAGACTACATGCGGAAGAACTGCTATAGGATTATATAACAAGACAGATGGACAAGTTCTTTATAGAGGACGAGATGTTCATACTTTAAAAGGAAAAGAAAGAAAAGCATTCACAAAGGATGTTCAGATAATATTCCAGGACCCTTATGCTTCATTAGACCCAAGAATGACAGTTGCTGATATAATAGCAGAAGGAATAGATATTCATGGGCTTGCGAAGAACAAGGAAGAAAGAAACAAGAGAGTGTATGAACTTCTAGAGCTTGTTGGATTAAATAAAGAACATGCTAATAGATTCGTTCATGAATTCTCAGGTGGACAAAGACAAAGAATAGGTATAGCTAGAGCTCTAGCTGTAAATCCTAGATTTATAATGTGTGATGAGCCTATCTCAGCTCTAGATGTATCTATACAAGCTCAGATAGTAAATTTACTTATAAAGTTACAAAAGGAAATGGGACTTACGTATTTATTCATAGCCCACGACCTATCAATGGTTAAGCATATATCTGACAGAGTTGCAGTTATGTACTTAGGTACTATGGTTGAACTTACAACCTCTGAAAAACTTTATGATGACCCTCTTCATCCATATACAAAAGCATTACTTTCGGCTATTCCAATCCCTGATCCAGAGGTTGAAAAGTCAAGAGAAAGAATAATGCTTCAGGGGGATGTACCAAGTCCAATCAATCCTTCACCTGGCTGCAGATTTAAGGGAAGATGTAAGTATGCTAAGGAGATATGTGGAACTGAAACTCCATCATTAAAAGAAGTATCTCCAAATCATTTTGTAGCTTGCCACTTATATTAGTTAGAAGGGGAGCTTTGCTCCCCTTAATTTATTGATGCGTAATGGAGGAAAAGAAATGGATAAAGTGAAAAAAGTAGTAATTGATATAGTAAAATCCCTTGTAGTTGGTATGGGAGTAGGACTTATAATAGCAACCATATTCGCCATAATTGGATTAATTGTTAATAAAGGCTCCATTAAAGAAGCACTGTCATTTGTAAGAACAGCCGTACTGCTAATAGGTTCCATAGGACTATTTTTCTCAGCGGGAATATTTCTTAAAAGAGATGGGCAAAGAGCTATGGACAATAAGGAAGGCTGGAAGAACCATTTTAAGATTCTCAACATAGGTTACGTGCTTTTTATAATATGCATCGGTGTAATTATTATTGGAGGAAGTGCAGACTACTTAACTTATATAATTTAACAAAAAGTACACCCCTCTTATATGGAAAATATAAACAAACTGTAATATAATTTCCTAAAGGGGGTTTTTTATATGCAAAAAGAAATAAGTGGTCGGGGAAGACTGCTAGATGAAAATGGAGAATTAACTCAAAGGGGCTATGCTAAAAACCTTTTACTTAATTATGATAGAAATCACATAAAAGCTAAGAGGTATAGAATAAAAGAATGGGATTACTACTTAGTTTATAATGATGATTTTGGGGTGGCACTTACCATAGCAGATAATTCTTATATGGCACTTTTAAGTGTGTCGCTATTGGATTTTAAAAATATATTTTATAAAACTACTAGCATAATAAAACCATTTACCTTTGGAAGACTTAAACTTCCAACTACATCTAAAGTGGGAGATGTTTCATACAAAGATAAAAAGATAGAAATAGAATTTTTACATGATGGCATAAGCAGAAGATTAGATTGCAAGATGAAGAATTTTGATGGAGATAAAAACTTTCAATGTAGTTTAGTTTTAACGGAGACTGGAGAGGAGTCTATGGTTATAGCTACACCATTTAGGGAAGATAAAAAAGCCTTCTACTACAATCAAAAAATAAACTGCATGAAGGCAGAGGGGAAAGCCATTTATAATGGTAAAACATATGTATTTTCTAAGGACAACTCCTTTGGAACCTTAGATTGGGGAAGAGGTGTTTGGACTTATAAAAATACATGGTATTGGGGTTCTGCATCAGGAATTGTTGATGGAAAGAGCTTTGGCTTTAATATAGGATATGGATTTGGAGATACCAGCTCAGCTAGTGAGAATATGATATTCTATGATGGAAAAGCTCATAAGATTAATGAAGTGACTTTCAATATTCCTAAAAATGGAGATGAGTATAACTATATGAGTCCATGGACATTTACATCAAATGACGGAAGATTTGAAATGGATTTTATTCCTATATTAGATAGAAAAGACAATTCCTCAGTAGGTATAATATCAAGTAAACAACATCAAGTCTTCGGTAAATTCACTGGAAAAACTGTTTTAGATGATGGTACAGTAATAGAAATAAGAGATTTTTTAGGTTTTGCAGAGAGAGTAGAAAACAAGTGGTAAAAGATAAAAGACTATGCTATTTTTAGTGTGGTCTTTTGTGTTTCAATGGGAACAATGATGATTAAAAAGAAAAAAATATGATATAGTATAAGATAGATAAGGAGTGATAGAATTTGAAACTTTATTATGAAGATCAGTATATAAAAGAATTTAAGGCGGAAATTATAGATATAAAAGAAAATGATGGAAGGTTTCATGTGGTTTTAGATCAAACTGCATTCTTCCCAGGGGGAGGAGGACAGTTTTGTGATATAGGAACCATAGAAAATATAGACGTCATAGATGTTTATGAGGACAATGGAATCATATATCATGTTGTTGAAAAGAAACCTATAAAAATACATAAGGTACTATGTAAATTAAATTGGAACAGAAGAGTTGATGGAATGCAGCAGCATTTAGGACAGCATGTCTTGTCAGGATGCTTTTTTAAATTGTTCAATGCAAATACTGTAGGTTTTCATATGGGAGATGAAATAAGTACCGTAGATATAAATGGACACTTAGAAGAATCTCAGATAAGGGAAGCTGAAAGATTTGCAAATGAAATCATAGGCGAAAATATTAAGGTGGATTTCTTGCTTCCGGATAAAAAGGAGTTAAAGAAGCTTAACCTTAGAAGAGCTCTTCCAAAAACAAATGAACCTATAAGAGTTGTAAAGATAGGAGATTTAGACATAAATGCCTGCTGTGGAGTTCACCCAAGTTCAACTATAGAACTTAGAGCAATAAAGATAAATAGATGGGAAAAGCATAAGAGTGCTACAAGAATAGAGTATGTTTCTGGAAATAGAGCGGTGGAAAGCTTCTTTAAAAAGGATGAATTCTCAAAGGAAGTCTGCAGATATCTAAACTGTGGAGAGGAAAGTGCATTAAATGCTATAAAGAATCTTTCTTCAAATATGAAAGAAACTATAGATGAAAATAAAAAGTTAAGGTTAGAGCTTGGTGATTATAAGATAAAAGAGATGCTGAATAATAGTGAAGAAATAGAAGACATAAAAGTTATAAAGAATATTTACCAAGGTGAAGATGTTAAGAATTTAGGCAAATTAGCATCTAGAATAGTTGAAAGTAGTAAGGCTGTTGTCTTGTTTGGAGTAGAAGGAGAGGGTAGAGCAAACCTTATATTTACATGCTCAAAGGACATAAAGAAACTAAATATGAATGAAATATTGAAGGATGCCATAACTCTTATAGATGGAAGGGGTGGCGGAAATCAAACCTTAGCACAAGGAGCAGGGAAAAATGTTTCAAATTTAAATTCAACCATGGATTATGCCGTGATGAAAATTAGGCAGATATTGTAGTATTTCCGGGGAAATTGAGAGTAACTTTAGTTAAAAGTAATTTAAGTGAAAAGTAAATAGTTATGTGGTGAGAGCACTTAAGAGAGTGTGCCAGATAGAAATGAGTTTGATTAATAAAGGTCTTGAAACCAGTTGATGGTTTCGAGGCCTTTTTATTTTGTGGAAATGAGTATTTTTTAGGAATGGTGGAAAACACTAAGTAATGAAAAATTTCTGAGTAAAAGGGTGATAATCTTTCTGGTGTAGTTACACAAATAATCAATTATGCCAATGAAGGAATAAACTTTTTATTTGGCCCAGCTATACCAAAGGATGGTGGAATGATATTTGCCTTTCAAGTCCTTACTATCATAATATTTATTTCATCTTTAGTTGCGGTGCTATATTATCTTGGAGTAATGCAGATAGTAGTTAGAATAATAGGGGGAGGGCTTGCCAAACTTTTAGGAACTTCACAGGTTGAGACTTTATCTGCCGCAGCAAATATATTCCTAGGTCAGACAGAGGCACCGCTTCTCATACGTCCTTATATCTCAAGATTGAGCACATCAGAGCTCTTCACCGTCATGGTTGGAGGACTTGCTTCAGTATCGGGCTCTGTTCTTGTAGGATATAATCTTATGGGGGTACCTTTAGAATATCTCATAGCTGCTAGCTTTATGGCGGCTCCGGCAGGACTCATAATGTCAAAAATAATTATGCCAGAAAAGGAAAAGCTTAATCCTGATGAATCAATAACCTTTAATAAGGATGAATCAGTGAATGTAGTTGATGCTGCAGCAAGAGGAGCTTCAGATGGACTTCAGCTTGCTTTAAATATAGGAGCTATGCTTCTTGCTTTTATATCTATAATAGCTTTAATCAATGGAATCATAGGATGGATCGGAAACCTTTTTGGCAATCCCAATTGGAGCATGGAAAGCATACTGGGATATGTATTTTATCCATTAGCTGTAGTCATAGGAACTCCTTTTAAAGATGCACTTACGGCAGGATCTCTCATAGGACAAAAGCTTATACTAAATGAGTTTGTTGCTTTTAGTAGATTTGGACCTATAATGGAGTTTTTAACTCAAAAGTCAGTTGCAATAATAACTTTTGCATTATGCGGATTTGCAAATATCTCATCTATGGCAATTTTAATAGGAGGCTTGGGCGGCATGGAGTCTAAGAGGAAAGATGAAGTGGCAAAACTAGGATTCAAAGCTATAATAGCAGGAACTTTAGCAAATCTTTTAAGCGCAACATTAGCAGGAATGTTTATTTATTAAGGCATATAAATAGAGCGCACTATATCTATGATGGATATAGTGTGCTCTATTCTAATATGATGGTGTAGGATGCTAACTATTTTTTTCGCATACTAGGATAAAAGCCATAGAATCTAGTGGCTGAAATTCATCTCCTTTAAAATTACCGTATGTAGCCAGTACATTAAAGCCGGCTGACTTTAACGTAGATATTAAATCGTCAGGTCTTAAAGGTAGAAGGTCTATGTTGTTCACGAAATCACCATTATCAGGAGTTTTTAAGATCGTATTAAAAGTAATCTTATCTCCATTATGGATATAATTTCGAATAAACTCTATTTTAGCATCTTCATTTTTTATAGTTGGCAGGTAAGAAATATGTTTTTCTAATATTCTATGATAATTAATTATTTGGATTACTAATCTTCCATTTGTAGATAAAAGTTCATTTATCGATGAAAGTAAAGAGGTGATTTCATCTCTTGAATTTAGATGAACTAGTGAATTTCCGATACAAAATACACTGCTAAGTTCTCCACTATGAAAGTAGTTTTTTAAGCCTAGCATATTTCCAGTTATAAAATTTGAAGGAAGATTTTCTAAAGAAGCTTTTTCCTTGGCTTTTTTTATCATGTCTTCATCTAAATCTAAACCAGTAATATTTATTCCATCAGCAGCTAAACCTAAAGTATACTCACCACTACCACATGCAAGATCTACGATTTTTCCATCTAACTTAAGATTACTTTTTAAAAATTGTAAAGTTACAGGGCTTAGAGGAAATACGTATTTATAGTACTTAGATAATTCGTCGTAAAATCCCATTGCAATCACAACCTTTCTATGATACTTATAATATAAGTATATGCTGATTTATAATTATTTAAAGTATAATATTTATTTTAGGCATCAAACTCATAAAGGATGGTGGGAAATATGGAAAAATTAATCGTACTAGGTACAGGAAATGCTATGGCTACAAAATGTTACAACACATGTTTTGCTATAGAAGATGGTGAAGAATATTTTTTAGTTGATGCAGGTGGTGGAAATGGTATACTTGCTATATTGGACAAGGCTAATATTAAATTTTCACATATACATAATATGTTTGTAACCCATGAACACACTGATCATGTCCTTGGAGTTACATGGATAATACGAAAAATTGGAACTATGATTTTAAATGGTAAATATGAAGGCAATTTTAATATATATTGTCACGAGGATTTGGAGAATACTATAGTTACAATAGCAAAGTTAACCCTTCAAAAGAAGATAACAAATTTATTTGGACAAAAGATAATTATTCATCCAGTGAAGAATGGAGATGAGAGAAGGATTCTTGATTATAATATAACCTTCTTTGATATTCATTCCACAAAAGCAAAGCAGTTTGGATTTACAATGAAGCTAAAAAATCAAAAGAAACTTACTTGTATGGGAGACGAACCTTATAATCCTTTATGTGAGAGTTTTATTAGAAATAGTAACTGGCTTTTAAGTGAAGCCTTTTGTCTTTATGGTGACAGGGAAAAATTTAAACCTTACGAGAAGCATCATAGTACAGTAAAGGAAGCAGCAGAACTGGCAGAAGAACTAAATGTAGAAAACTTAGTGCTATGGCATACTGAGGATAGCAAAATAAAATATAGAAAAGAGCTGTATACTACTGAGGGAAGAGAATATTACAGCGGTAATTTATTTGTACCTGATGACTTAGATATCATTGAACTCTAAGATGATACCACTAGTTGAAATAAGTACAGATACTGTGGACCTTACTAAAGTTACCAAATTATCATACAATGTATATAATGAATGTAGAGCGCAAATATGGAGGTAGAAAAGATGAAAATTGGTGTTTTAATGGGTGGAATTTCTAGCGAAAGAGAAGTTTCTTTAAAGAGTGGAGAAGAAGTTTTTAACAATTTAGATAGAGAAAAATACGAAGTAGAAAAGATAGTTATAGATAAAAAGATGGATGTATTTGAAAAATGCAAGGATATAGATTTTGCATTTCTAGCATTACATGGTGAGTTTGGTGAAGATGGTTCAGTTCAAAACTTACTAGAGACTATGGGGGTACCTTATACTGGAGCAGGAATGTTATGCAGTGCAATATGTATGAGCAAAGATGCCTCAAAGAGAATGCTAAAGAGCGAAGGAATATTAACTCCAAACTGGTATACTGCAAGACGTGGACAGGAAATAGAGTATGATGTTATAGAGAAAATTGGATATCCTATGTTTGCAAAGCCTAATTGTGGAGGCTCAAGTGTTGCTACTTTTAAGGTTACAAATAGAGAGGAACTTGTTCATGCTATAGAAGAAGGTTTCAAGTGGGATGAAGAAGTTATAATAGAAGAATTCGTAAAGGGAGAAGAGATAACTTCCTTTATAATGAATGGAGAGGTTTATCCAACAATAAGAATAACTGCAAATAAGGGAGACTTCTTTGACTTTGCATCTAAATACGATGATGGCGGAGCTAGCGAAGATATAGTATATTATCCAGAAGATGTTCAAGAGATGATAGATGATATAACTAAGAAATGTTACAGGTTATTCAATTGCCAAGTATATGTAAGAATTGATATGATATTAAGAGAAGGAAAGGCATATGTTCTTGAGCTTAACACACTTCCAGGAATGACAAAGAATAGTCTTATTCCAAAGAGTGCAAATGCAAAGGGACTAAGCTACAGTGAACTTCTAGATAAAATAGTAGAATATTCTGTAAGGGTGAGAGGATGTTCAAGGATTTAATATTTATTGATGGTACAAGTAAATATGTGCAGATTGCAGATCATATAACAAAGCTCATAGAGGAAGGTATGCTCATTGAAGGGACAAAACTCCCTTCCTCTAGGGAGCTTAGTTCTATTTTAGGGGTTGGAAGAAATACTATAGTTGAGGCTTATGGTATCTTAGAGGAAAAAGAATTTGTAGAAACCTTAAAGGGGAAGGGAACCTTTGTCTTAGGGAACAAAGTAAAGATGAAGAGTGACTGGCATATAGATTGGAACACTAAGATAAACAGATATGCTGAAATAGCAGAAGATCTTGATATAGTGAAAAGTGAAGACAAATGGAAACATGGCATGATATCTTTCAAGAGCATAGCGCCACCGGGAGAACTCTTCGATATGGAAGAGTTTAAAAGAGCTTTTTTGAATAGGATTTCCATAGAAGAACACAAAATTTTGAATTACGGTTATGCTATAGGATATAGACCACTTTTGCAGTATCTAAACAGCTACATGATAGAAAAGGGAGCTTGTTCTAAAAACAAAAGTATAATAGTAACTAATGGATTCACAGAAGGTCTTGATATGCTGTTATCAGCTTTTACAAAACCGGGAGATTATATATTATGTGAAAATCCTACTCACAACACAGCGCTAAAGATAATGAAAACCCATGAATTAAACATAATAGGCGTTGATATGATGGAAGATGGATTAGATATTGATGACCTTAAAAATAAGATAAAAAATAAAAATATAAAGTTCGCCTATCTAATTCCCTCATATCATAATCCCACTGGAGTTGTGATGTCTATAAGCAAGAGAAACAGAGCTTACAATATTTTGAGAGAAAACAACATTCCTATAATAGAAGACGGCTTCAATGAAGAGCTTATATATGAAAGTTCTCATGCCATACCACTTACAGCCATAGATGGAGAAAACAATGGAGTAATATACCTTGGAAGCTATTCTAAAATATTATTTCCAGGGCTTAGAGTTGGATGGGTTTATGGTGATAAGAGGGCTATTGAAGTGTTAGAAAGTGTAAAGAGATGTCGCAATATCCATACATCATTTTTAGATCAAGGTATATTGTATGAATTCATGAGAAGCGGGGCTTTTGAAAAATATATAAAAAAGGTAAGACGTGTATATAAGGAAAAATATGAATTCACTAAAGAGTGCATAGAAAAAAATATAAAAGAAGCAGAGGTCTGGGGTGAAGGTGGTCTTCATATGTTCCTTAAGATAAAAGAAGTAGATACGAGACAGCTTTTAAAGGTATGCTATGAAAAAGGAGTGATTTTCATGCCTGGAGATGTGTTTTATATAAATAGGGAAGAAAATAGCACTCTACGTTTAGGATTCACAAGGCTGTCTTATGCCGAGATAGAGAAAGGTATAAAAATAATAAAAGATGCCTTAGAAACTATAAAAGAATAATGATACTGTGGTAAAATATAGTGAATATATTATTTCTGATGTAAAGGAGAACATTATGGAACTAAATTGCATAAAGAATTCAGTTCAAGAAGTTGCAGAAGCTATTGCTGCTGTTCTGCATGTGGATGTAACCATAATTGATCATAATTTCAAAAGGATAGCCTCCACTGGAAATTACAAAACCAAAATAGGAGATAAACTTCCTTCAAAATGCCTTTACGAATATGTTATGAATGAAAAAATACCTCACTATGTAGAGAGAAATGCCAAGTCTCATGGAAAGAAATCTGTATGTGATAACTGTGAGGCTAGCAGTACCTGCAAGGAAATGGCAACAATAGGTTATCCAATAATGAATGGAGAGCAGGTTGTAGGAATAATAGGTATAAATATCTTTGATGAAGATAAAGGCAACAATATATCAGAGGATTTTCAATCTATGATAAAATTCCTGGAAAGGTTAAGCTCACTTTTAGTTGGGAACATACACTATCTTGAAACTATAGATAAGCTTCAAATCCACAAAAAAGAAACAAATCATATAATGAATGGACTAAGCAATGGTGTAGTATGCGTGGATGATAAAGGAAATATAAAGTATGTAAATGAAAAAGGGAAAAAGCTTTTAGATATAAAAGATGAAAGCGAAGATATAGATATAAAAGACGTATTAAAAGAGATAAACCTAGAGTTTCTAGCAGAAAATGTTGGAGCTTCAGCTTTAGAAGTCAATGGCTCAAATAATAAACGTCTTATGATAAAGGTAAAGCCTATCACCCTTCAAGGAAAGACAGTGAGCTATATCATACAGCTTACAAAGAAAAGTGAAGAGGTAAGAGCTGCTTACAAACTTTTTGTGAATGCTAAAGAGGTGCGGTTCAATGATATAATCGGTGAAAGTAGAGCTATAAATTCTGTAAAGACTTTAGCAAACAGCATAGCAAAAACAAATGCCACCGTCCTTATTCAAGGAGAAAGTGGTACTGGAAAAGAGCTTTTTGCAAGAGCCATACACTTTGAGAGCCCAAGATGCAATGCTCCTTTTATAGCGGTAAACTGTGCATCAATACCGGACAATCTTCTAGAAAGTGAATTCTTTGGATATGAAGGGGGAACGTTCACTGGAGCCAGAAAAGAGGGACACACAGGGAAATTTGAACTTGCCAATGGAGGAACGATATTCTTAGACGAGATAGGGGATCTTCCGTTACATCTTCAGCCTAAAATTTTAAGAGTGCTTCAAGAACAGAGTTTTACTAAGATTGGTGGAAAAGAGGAGATCAATGTGGATGTGAGAATAATTGCAGCCACAAACAAAAATCTTCAAACCATGGTTAGCGAAGGACAGTTCAGAGAAGATTTATATTATCGTTTGAATGTAATTCCTCTATATCTTCCATCATTAATTGATAGAGAAGAAGACACTCTTCTTTTGAGCACTTATCTTTTGAATAAATACTGTAAAAAGTATAATGTAGAGGAAAAAAAGTTTTCAGAAGAAGTAAAGGGTGTTTTCAGAGCTTATAGATGGCCAGGTAATATAAGGGAGCTAGAAAATGTAATAGAGTATTTAGTTAATGTTTCGAAAGATGATGTAATAACTGAGGAATGTCTTCCTGCAGCTCTAAAAAATATAGATAAAGCTGAAAAGAAATGTGGGATAAGTCTAAAGGATAGAGTCAATGAATATGAAAAAAATCTCTTAAAATCTATGCTGGATAATTACGGAGACAGTGCAGATGGAAAGAGCAAGATATGCAAGGAACTTTCTATAGATTTATCAACTCTTTATAGAAAACTTAATAAACATGATTTGCAATAATGCGAAAAATTTGCAACAATGCAAAAAACTAAAATTCAGTATAAAAACCTTTGTTTATATAGGGAAATAGCCCTAAAAACAAAGGTTTTCTTTTTATTCAGAAAATAGTGACTTCCTATTAAAAGGATAAAAATGAAAAGAATAAAGTTTGTGTAAAGGTTTTTTTGCAATAATGCAAAAACTAGTTTGACAGAACATCGTAGAATTAGGATATTCACTTTGGCACGAAAGTTGCTTTATTAATTTATATAAGATAACAAAGTTTAAATTAAGGGGCGATTAAATATGAATAAGATGCATAATGAAGAAATGATAGATAGACTTTTAGAAGTTGTACAAGGTGAAACAAAACCTGCTATAGGATGTACTGAGCCTGTTGCTGTAGCTTTAGCTGCTGCCACTGCAAGAAAGTATCTAAAAGAAGATTTTAAAGAAGTTAATGTTAAGGTAAGTAAAAATATATTTAAAAATGGAAAGAGTGTCACAATACCAAACACTCATGAATGTGGAATCGGTATATCAGCAGCTATAGGAGTATTATGCGGAGACAGCGATTCAGGACTATTAGTTTTCAAAAATGTCAATGATGATTATGTAAAAGAAGCAAAAGAAATCATGGCAAAGGATATGGTAAAGGTATCTCACTTAAGCGAAGGAGATTCAGTTTATGTAGAGGTTAATTTAGTTGGAGAAAATAACAGCAGCACTGCAATAATAAGAGGTGGACACACTAATCTTGAAAAGGTAATGGTAAATGATGAGGTAGTATTCCAAAAGGAAGCGGTAGATGATAAGAAAATAGATTCTTCATTTATAAAAGAACTTACAGTGTCTGAAATGAAAGAGGCTGCAGAAAATATAGAAATAGAAAAATTAGAGTTTATAAAAGACGGAATAAGCATGAACAAAAAGGCAGCAGAAGAAGGACTAAAGAAGAGCGAAGGTCTTAAATGGGGAGTTTCTCTATTAAACCTACAAAATGAAGGCGTTATAGCAAAGGATTCTGCTAATACTGCAAGAATACTTACAGCAGCTGGAGCTGACCTTAGAATGAGCGGTGGAAACTATCCTATAATGACTAGTGGAGGAAGCGGAAACCAAGGTTTAGGAGTAATACTTCCAATAGTAGTAGTTGCAGAAGAGAAAAATGTTCCTGAAGAAAAAGTTTTAAGAGCGATATTCTTTGCACACCTTATAAACTTATATGTAAAGAAGCATACAGGAAAGCTTTCTGCGATGTGTGGATGTGCTATAGCAGCAGGTATAGCTTCATCAGTAGGAATAACCTGGATGCTTGGAGGAAATGAAGAGCAGATAGAAGGAACAGTACAAAATATGCTTGCTAATCTTACTGGAATGGTTTGTGACGGAGCAAAGGAAAGTTGTGCTATAAAGCTTTCAACTTCTTCAGCAGAAGCAGTTCTAAGTGCTTACCTTTCATTGCATGATACAGTAGTTCCTGTTAAGACTGGAATTATAGGAAACAATGTTGAAAAGACTATAGAAAACTTAGAAGTTCTATGCAACAATGGATTTACTCAAGTAGATGACGCAATGATAGCTATATCATGTAATCAATAATTACTGATTGGGGGATTCTAATATGTCTAACTATGAAAAGATGATGGAAAGAACTAAATGGTTTAGAGAAGATAGATTCGGAGTGTTTATACACTGGGGTCTATATACTATACCAGCAAGAGGCGAATGGATAAGGTGCTCAGAGAAAATGAGCATAGAACAATACGAAGAATATTTCAATGAATTCAATCCAACAAAATATGATCCTAAAAAGTGGGCTAGGATTGCAAAGGAAGCAGGAATGAAGTATGCTGTCATGACTGCAAAGCACCACGATGGATTCTGTCTATTTGATAGTAAGTACACAGATTATAAGAGTACAAATACAAAGGCTAAAAGGGATCTTATAAGAGAGTATGTAGATGCTTTTAGAGCAGAGGGAATAAAGGTTGGAATATACTATTCACTTATAGACTGGCATCATGAGGATTATCCACATTATGGAGATATGTATCATCCAATGAGAGATAATGAAGAATACAAAGATATGAAACACGATTTTAAAAATTACCTTAAATATATGCACAATCAAATAGAAGAATTAGTTACAAACTACGGAAAGATAGATCTTATGTGGTTTGACTTTTCTTATGGAGACATGGTAGGAGAAAAGTGGGAAGCTACGAGAATAGTGGAGCTTGTTAGAAAACATCAACCTGGTATATTGATAGATAATAGAATGGGTAGTGCAGGAAATAACATGATGGCTGGCGGCATAAGAGATGAAGAACCATCAATATATGCTGGAGATTTTGCATCACCGGAAAAAATAATTCCAATAGAGCCTATCAAAAATAAGGCTGGAAATAAGATTCCTTGGGAAGCCTGTGTTACAATGAATGATAACTGGGGATATTCTTCAAAAGACAAGAATTTCAAATCACCAGAAACGCTAGTCAAGACATTGGTTAACTGTGTAAGTAAGGATGGAAACCTTCTTTTGAACATAGGACCAAACAGCAAGGGAGAAATACCTGAAGAAAGCGTAGAGATACTAAAAAATATAGGAAAGTGGATGAGCGACAATAGTGACAGCATATACGGGTGCAGCTCAAGTTGCTATGAAAAACCACAATGGGGAAGATATACTCAAAAAGGAAACAAATTATATGCTCATATATTAGAAGAACCGATAGGACCTGTTTATTTTGAAGGAATGAAAGATTCCATAGCAAAAGCTAGACTACTAAAAGATGGTTCAGAGCTTAAGGTAGAAACTCCATGGAATGCTGAAGAATATCAAGATCATGGCTTCATAACACTTCCAAGCTATGCTTTTAGAACTAGCTATCCTGTAGTGGTTGAGCTAACTATGAAATAAATTCTTAGATTCAAGTGGAGTTTTAACTCAATGATATAAAATAGGAGAGATGAATATCTGTGGATAGGACCATAATGCATATCGATATGGATGCTTTCTTTGCCTCAGTAGAGGTGATGGATAATCCAAAACTCAAAGGAAAGCCAATAATAGTAGGAGGAACAAGTGAGAGAGGGGTAGTGGCTACCTGCTCTTATGAAGCAAGAAAATATGGAGTCAGAAGTGCCATGCCTGCATTTAAAGCGAGAGAATTATGCCCTAACGGTATATTTCTACCCACTAGACATCATAGATACTCAGAGGTTTCAAGATATATATTTAGGGTTTACAATGAAGTTACACCTTATGTAGAACCCCTTAGCATAGATGAAGCTTACCTTGATATAAGCCATCTAAAGAAAAATCCAATTGATATAGCAAATTACATAAAGGAGAAAATCTACAGAACTACATCTCTGACTTTATCTGTAGGCATATCCTACAATAAGTTTTTAGCAAAATTAGCTTCAGACTGGAATAAGCCCAATGGATTAAAGATAATAACAGAAGATATGGTTCCAGAGATATTGTTTCCTCTGCCTGTATCGAAAGTTTACGGTTTAGGAAAAAAGTCAGTAAGCAGACTTAATAATATTGGAATATTTACTGTAGAAGAACTATATAACCTTTCTTATGATATGTTTTTAGAGCTATTTGGAAAATCAGGAGCTGATATATATTATAGAATAAGAGGTGTGGATGATAGACAGGTGGAGACTATACGGGAAAGGAAATCCGTAGGACGAGAAACCACCTTAAAGAGCGATACCTCTGACAAAGAAGAACTAAAAAAGTATATACTATGGTTTTCAGAAGAAATAGAGAGAACTTTAAATATAAAAAACCTCTCAGGAAAGACTGTAACATTAAAGATAAAGACCTGCTCCTTTGAAAATCATACTAGAAGCAAAACTTTACACAAGTATATATGTGATAAAGAAGACATATATAGAGAAGCGGAAGAAATACTAGAAGGTTTAAAGCTTCAAGAAAATATAAGATTAATAGGACTATCTGTGAGCTCTTTAAAAGAAAAAACTTTAGAGCAGATGAGCTTCTTTTAGAAATGTATTAAAAAAAGGAAACTAGCTTGGGGTCGGTTCACCTCATAAAAGGCAGGTTTCCTTTTTTCTTTTGCGCATATTCTCTTTAAAGAATTTAAGGAATCAGCAATGAAATAAAAGTTTTAAATTAGATTTTCTATAGAGAATATTGACAAAAAAATAACGACATTCTCCTATGGAAATGTTTTAATAGAAGGTTATAGACCACAAGGTATAGTTGTCGAATAAATTAGCAATATAAATATAATACGACAAACATGGCAAAATAATGCATAATAAACAATAAAAAATATGTATAACAGTGAAATTTATAAGGAAAAGTTAATTGATATAAAATAAAAAACTGATATAATTAAAATATGAGAAAATATAAAAAATAATAAGTGAAAAAAATATCAAATTTACACTCAGTAAACTGAAGTTTTATTGTTTTAAAGGGGAGGAGTGTCTAAATGGAAAGCTTAGAAAAGCTATTTACAAGTTACGGTATTCTAAATATGACAAATGATTCTAATGAGGCAGATGGAATTAAGGGGAAAATAATAATTGCTTCAAATTCTTCTAAGGGAGAGAAGCTCTTAGCTGTTAACTTATCAGGAAGAATAGGATACCAATGTACAGCCATAGATTTGCCATTGCTAGAAATATCAGAATCATCAAAAATAGATGGAAATGATAACATAGAAATAAAACAGGCAGAATTTATAGAAGCTGGACATGGAATAATAGAGTTAAGACATGGAAATGTAGTACTTTCTGCAAGAGATGAAGAGGGATTTGCAGGTATTAGTGAATATATATGTGGAAGATTTCCATACATATGGTCTGTTGAAAAAGATTCTGCAACTTTGCATGATATAAAAGAATTGTTCGGTGATTGTGAGATATCACTGGAGAGGATAATCTTAAATCATAAAAAGCAAGGTTTAGAAAAAATCACAATAAGAGTTTCTGAAGATGATCTTCATAAAGTGAAAGAGGCATTGAAAGAGAAAAATATACAAGCCATCAAAGGACTTGAAGTTATAGAAGTAGTATCAGCATCTAACAGTTTCCAAGTTCCAGTAGGAGTTGTATTAGAAAAGTTAGATATGAAGATGCAATGTAATAGTTCTAAAGAAGAGGAATCAGTTGATTTATGTCATTTAACTTCCTTGGAAACAGGTCTTTTAAGGGATACAGACAATGATTTTCTTCCAGACGAATTAAACTTTTGTGTAACTATAAAAGAAAATGGATTAGACGAAGAAATTATAGCAGCAAGTAATATAGCAGCAGCATTAAGCATTAACAGCTTAGGATATTCTTATCCATTAGCATATGTAGAAAATACTTTTGAAAAGCCAAATGACACAATAGAAATTGCTGTTGGAAATCACAAATTAGGATGCAGTACAATTCAATACAAGGGTAATGAAAAAAAGCTATTAGTTTCAGGAGAAGCTCATGACATAGAGGCGTTATCTCAGTACTTTGCAAGAAACTATGAGTATTTGATAAAAGAGGATGAAATCACATTAAAGGACTTCAAAGATGATTTGTACAAGACTTTGTTTGGAAAGAATCTTTTAGGACAAATAGGAAGACTTGAATACATATCATCAAAAGAAAAATCTATAGATACTATGAACTCCTATCTTGACATTAAAAATCAGGAAGAGAATATATCAGTATCTAGATACATGAAGAAAAAGTCTAATATAAAAGATTTTGAGATAAATAACTACAGAGAAAAGATAAATGTTTTTGAAAAAGAATACAACTTCAAATGGGAAGTAGATGAAGCAAAAGAAATACTTGAATCTTCTCTATATAAAGAGTTAAAGCCTGAAGATAAGGTAGAGATTAAGATATTAGTAAGCGAAGAACCTGAAGTAAGAGATGCATTAAAGAAGGACATTGAGGAAAAAATAGCTAAAACAGGAGCTATAATCGAGAAATGTAGCGTATTATCTTCTTACAAACAAGGATTAAGCTGGATTATGGAAGAAGTCATTCCATCTCTTAAAGATAGAAGATGCCTAGACAATATAGAAGCTATAGATATAAAGTTTAAGCCATTCTTACCAGAAGGACAGGACACATGGTCTGATGAAGACGGGGCTATTCCAAATATAAATGCATCTAGAGAGGATAATCCAGATAAGTGGTTTGATCTGCCAATAAGAAGAGTGCAGGAATTGTTCCCTGTAGATGATTTGATTTCTCAGGAAATTAATTTAGAAAGAGATAAGATAAACTTTAGCATTCTTGAAGGTGGAGATAATGACTATGAAATCATAGTTTGGGATAAAGATGGAAAGAATATTTATAATGATGGATTTAATGGAATATACTCCGAAAGACCCTATCTTGATGAGTACAAAGGAATAGGAAAGGTGCATCCCAATGCGGCACTTGTAGAAGCTAAGATAAATGGCAAGGTTATAGTATCTGAGGTTATAAAAACTGACGTAGAAAAGGTATGGGATGTATACCAAAGTGAAATTCTTAGTGCATGTAAGGATTATATACTTGAAAAGACAGACAATAACCCAACAGCTGATAAACAACCATTCTTTGATCAGCTTAGAATAGATGTATTAACTAGTGAACCTGACTACAAGCTGGATGTTAGAAAGGATATAATATCTGTTTTAAGTGCTCTTCATGAGGATATTTATTTTGCTGGATTAGATTTCTTTAAGACATTAGGTCTTAAAACTGTAAATCAAGGTTTAGATGAGCCGGGACTTATCCTTCCAGTGCTTAATAAGAGAAATGGTAAAGGTACTTATATGAAAGCAACCTTAAAGGTAGAGCAATATAAAAAGCCTTTTGTAATAATAGATGGAAAAGAGCAAGATCTCCTAGGAGATTATGAGTTTGATATAAATATAAACAAATTCACAGTGAAAAATGGGCACATGGATAAATTATATGTGAATATCAAATCAGAAGATAAGGAAGTATATGAAGTATTAAAGAGCATAAAGGCTGTGGCTGAAGACATAGGGCTTCCAGAGGAATATAGCTTCAATACTTTAGTTTTTATATACTCAGTAGATGGAGTAGAAAAAAACATAGAAATCTCAAATATAAATCAATACAAAAAGAGCAATGAAATTCTTTCAATAAAAGATATAGAGATGCCTCAGACAGAAGTCATAGGATATGATGATTATATAGGAATAATTGAAAAGCTCAAAAAGGTTCCAGAGATAAAGGTCTGGAAGGCTTCGAAGTCTTATCAAGGAAGGGATATATATGCTATAGAAATCATAAAGCAATATAAATCTTCTCTTGTATCAAGAACTAAGGTTATAAATAATAGGCCTGTTTTTCAATTAAACAATAGACATCATGCTAACGAAGTGTCTAGTACAAATTCATCCTTCTTGCTTCTTCAAAAGATGCTATTAGAAGAGGACTACAAGAAATACAGAGATAAGCTAAATGTGGTTATGATACCATTTGAAAATGTAGATGGTGGATATATTCATTATGAGCTTCAAAAGGATAATCCAGAGTGGCAGTTCCACATAGCTAGATTCAATTCCGTTGGAAAAGAATTTGCAAGGGAATACTTCAAAGAGGATACAAGATATACAGAGAGCTTAGCCTTTACAAAGCTATGGAGAAAATGGCTTCCTGATATAGTTGTAGATAATCATGGTGTTCCAAAGCATGAGTGGGATCAGCAGTTCTCAGGATATGTGGCACCTTGGTTTAAGGGATTTTGGCTTCCAAGAGCATTGTTCTACGGATACTTCTGGTACTTAGACACTCCAGAGTACCCAGCAAACAAGATACTTAGCGAAGCTCTTCAAGATGTAGTTAGTGATTATATAAATGCAGATAGCGAAATAGTAAGATGGAATAGAGATTGGCAGAATAGATTTGAAAAGTATGCTCATCAGTGGATGCCAAAGCTGTTCCCAGCAAATTACTATAAGGAGCTTATTTATTACTGGTTACCATATCAGCCAAATAAAGATTCGTGGCAGGTATCTCATAGATATCCATGGATAACAGCATTAAACTGGACTACAGAGGTTTCTGATGAAACAGCTCAAGGAGAGTATTTAGATCTTTGTAGCAGGACTCATCATATTTCCGATGTAGCAAACATGGATATGATGGTAAATGCATCTTTCAAAGTAAAGAAAGAAGCAAAGGAACTTGAGGGAAAAATATCTCTTAAAAATATAAGAATTAGACCTATAGAGGTTTAATATATAGTTCTCCATGGCGTATGTCATGGAGAATATACTAATCAAAAGAAAAGGAAGTGAAGAGCAATGATTAAGTTAATAGGTATATTAATTATTGTAGTAGGATTTGCATTAAAATTAGATGCAATAGGAATAGTAATGGCAGCAGGTATCACTACAGGACTAGTAGGCGGTATGGATCTTCCGGAAATTTTATCTACCCTAGGTTCAACCTTCGTATCAAACAGATATATGGCAATGTTTATAATAACCTTGCCAGTAGTTGGAGTCTTAGAGAAAAATGGATTAAAGCAGGTTGCAGGAGATCTTATAGCAAAAATGAAAAAAGCAAGCCCAGGGTTAATAAGTTCATTATACACTGTAGCTAGAGGCTTCTTAGCAGCATTCAACGTAAATCTAGGAGGAGTTGCTGGATTCATAAGACCAGTAGTAAATCCTATGGCAGAAGCGTCAATTGAGAAATATGGAAAGAAATTAGATCCAGAGGATGCAGATACAGTAAAGGCTATGAATACGGCAGCAGAAAATATAAGCTGGTTCTTTGGTCAATCATTATTCATTGCAGGCTCAGGACTACTTTTAGTTAAAGGAACACTAGAACCATATAACTATATAATAGATCCAGTTCAAGCCGTAAGAGCAGAGATACCGGTATTTATAACAGCATGTGTGGTATCAATCATTTACTTCATGTTATTAAACAAGAAATTAATGAAGAAATATAAGCAGCTATAAAAATACTAGAAAATGAGGTGATGAGAGATGAGTACTAAAGATATAATAATGGAAGTAATATATGTAGCATGTGGTCTTATGTCAGCTTACGTGGGTTATAGAGCATTAGCTGATAAAGAGCAGAAAAATAAAATTGGAACAGCGGTATTTTGGTTAGCTTTAGCGGCTTTATTAGGACTTGGAAGATGGATGCCTCCAGTTGTGGCAGGAATATTAGTAGTTATAATGACAATACCACCAATCATAAAGAGAGTAAGTCCAGGAGTAAACAAGGTTATCCCAGAAGAATACAAGAGAAAGATGGCAGATAAGCTTGGATTAAAAGTATTTATTCCAGCTCTTACTATGGGAATGCTTGCTTTAATAGTTGGAATAGCACTTCCAAAACTAGGAGCATTAGTTGGTTTAGGTTTTGGTATATTAGTATCAGCTATAATTATATTAATAATGTCAAAGGATAGCCCAGCTGTAATACCAACAGAGGGTAAAAAACTTTTAGAAGCTGTTGGACCATTATCAATATTACCACAGCTTTTAGCTTCACTAGGTGCAATATTTGCAGCAGCAGGAGTTGGTGATGTAATCTCAGGAATGGTTAGCAACATCGTACCAGAAGGAAATGTAACAGTAGCTATAATTGTATATGCCGTAGCAATGGCACTATTTACAATGATAATGGGAAATGCTTTTGCAGCATTCTCAGTTATAACAATAGGTATAGGAATACCATTCATACTACAATATGGCTTAGATCCCAATGTAGTTGGAATGATAGGATTGACCAGCGGATATTGTGGAACACTTATGACACCGATGGCAGCAAACTTCAACATTGTTCCAGTAGCTATACTTGAGATGGAAGACAAATATGCCGTTATAAAGAAGCAGATACCACTAGCAATTATTCTTCTTGTAGCACAGATAATCTTAATGATGGTTATGGCATAACATAAAATATAAAATAAAAAAACTCCTGCTAAGGGAGTTTTGGATGATTTGAAAGTTATAATATGAAATGAAGGCAGAACTTCTTTGGGATATTAAGTGAAAAATCCTGAAGGAAGATGTCTTCATTTTTATTTTGTGCTTATTTATAGCAAATGATAATAAGGGCATATGTCTTCATAGTGCCCATCCTTCATTAAAAATCCTCCTGGAATTGTGCCTAGCTGTTGAAATCCAAGCTTTTCATATAAGTATTGTGCAGAGGAATTAGTTTTGACAACTGCATTAAATTGAAGAATTTTAAAACCGTCAGTTTTTCCTATTTCCATACAGTGGACAACTAATTTTTCAGTGTTTGTACCATCAGAATAATGGGATGTAAGAAAATCAGGATCTGATAATCCAAGTAGCTGTAGTGAACTTTCGTCCTTAAAAATCTCAAGTGAGTTATCATCTAATATTAAAACTCCAGCATCAGTTAGTGATTGCTTGATTTTTTCATATTTACCTGACCAAGCTTCATGATTGCCAGATACATAGTAGATTGGAGCAATCTTAACAGCTTCATTTATAAAGCACATAGCTGTATCTAAATCGAATCTACGTCTATCTATTAAGTCACCGGTAATTACAATGATATCAGGATTAGAATCCTTAACTTTTTTTATGATATAGGCTTGATTCTTTCCAAACATTTTATTGTGCAAATCGGAAATTTGAAGAATTTTATATCCGTCGAAATGGGGAGGGAGTTTGGGACTATGATGACTATAGTTTGAAACCATGATATTATTATTTTGCAAAAAACAAAAGAGTGCAAATACAATAAGGAGCACACTAAATTCTATAAATAAATTTATTTTAGTAAGTTTTTTCATTTCATAAACCTCACAAGAAAGATAATGAAAGTTATATATTAAAATTATTATAACATATTTTGTAAATGGTGTGTTTTTTAATAGTTGCTTAATGTGTATTTTACACAAATATAAAAAAGTAGTGAAACCTAATTAGATTTCACTACTTTAAAAATTTATTGCTTTATTTCAGTCCAGATGTAATCATATAGTTTTTTACTTTCACTAGGAAGGTCAGTATAGATTTCACATCTATCCATTATTTCTTTAGGCATATATGCGTTAGGGTTATTTCTAACTTCTTCTGGCTGCTCCAATCTTGCTTCTTTATTAGGTGTTGTATAGCCTATTTCATCTGCTATTCTAAGAGCACTTTCTTTGTCGCTTACAAAATTTATGAATTTCTCAGCGGCAGAAACATTTTTAGCATTGGCAGGTATGCATAAGCTGTCAATCCAGAAATTCGCACCTTCTTTAGGTACCACATAAACTAAATTAGGATACTCATCTTGAAGATTCAATCCTTCTCCAGACCAAATCATGTTTATATCAGTTTCTCCAGCAGGAATCATTGTAGTTCCATTATCCACTCCGTAGATTGGATTAACTAACTTTCTTTGGTCTAATAATAATTGTTTTGCTTCTTCAAGTTCCTTAGGGTTAGTTGAATTTAGAGAATAGTTAAGTTTCTTTAAAGCAGCGCCTAGTGTATCTCTATATGTGTCAAACATGAAAATCTTATCTTTATATTTTTCATTCCACAATATATCCCAGCTATCAACTTTTTCTGTCACTACATCTTTATTGTAAATAAGACCAACAGTTCCAAACATATAAGGAACAGAATATTTGTTGCCTGGGTCTATCTCTAAGTTTAAGTATGCTTCATCCATTTGAGAAATATTAGGTACATTATCTTTGTTTAGTTCTTGGAGCAGATTTTGATCTATCATTCTTGGCATTAAAGCATCAGATACTAAAACTACGTCATATTTTGTGCCGCCTTTGCTAAGCTTTTGATACATGGTTTCCATATCATCAAAAGTTTCAATGTTAACTTTTATACCATATTTTTCTTCGAATTCTTCTACAGTTTCTTTATCTATGTTTTCTCCGTAGTTAAAGAAGTTTATTTCTTCAGCAGTACTTTTATTACAGCCTGCAAAGAATGCTGTCATTATTATCATACAAATTGATAAACTTAATAATTTTAATGATGATTTCATAGTACATTTTCCTCCGTATACTGTTTAGGTTATAAATATTCTTTTGAATTATAGCATTGTTTTACTTAAGTGTCTAATCATATGATGTACAATTTTATTAAAGAATAAAACTAATATTTTATATAATTGGATAGCGTGATAATTACAAGTTTGAGTTTCAAGTATAATACCACGACAGTCATTTAAGGTTTTAGCGTATTCAATAATTTTTTCTAGCAACATATTGCCTATACCTTTTCCTCTAAAATCATCCGTTACAAAAATATTACTTATTCTATGAACAAATAGCATCATAGTATCTATCAGTTAAGTATGTAGCTACAAATTTGTAGCCTCTATATTTATTTTTATCAATGGGAGATATTTTCATATAATTACCTCATTTCTTGAGATTAAACTTTTAGGTTCTGTTTCACTATTATGAATTAATTGTACCATATTCTTCTATATAATTATTAGGTTTTAAGTTCTGACTTTCACACTTTCACTAATTATGATACAGATTTATATAATATTTGAGGTGTAGAAAATAGAGAGGTATAATGTAAGAAATTAATGAAATAGTATGTGTGTGATGAAAAAATTTATATAAATAATTTGTTTTTACATTCTACATCAGAAGGAGTGTTGTTTTATGATTGATTTAGCACTTTTAGGTTGCGGTGGAAGCATGCCTATGACTTATAGAAGATTATCATCCATGCTTATAAATTTTAGAGGAAGAAAAGTTCTAATAGATTGTGGCGAAGGAACTCAAGTTTCAATAAGATCTATAGGCTGGGGATTTAAAACTATTGATTATATATGTATAAGTCACTTCCATGGAGACCATACTGTAGGTATCCCAGGCCTTTTAGCAACTATAGGGAATAGCGGAAGAACTGAACCCCTAACCATAATCGGACCTGAAGGGATAAGCGCTGTGATAGATGGACTTAGAGTAATATGTCCATATCTTCCTTATGAGGTGAGAATTATAGAGGCACCAGAGGAAAGTGTAGATTTATATGAAGACATGAAGTTAGAAACATTGGAACTAGAGCATAGTTCACCATGTTTAGGCTATAGGTTTGATGTAAAGAGAAGAGCAAAGTTTTCGTTGGAGTTTGCTGAAAAGAATCAGGTGCCAAAGATGTTGTGGAATAGACTTCAAAAAGGTGAAACTTTAGAGCATGAGGGAAGACTATATGAACCATCTATGGTTTTAGGTGAGGAGAGAGATGGAATAAGGTTATCTTTTGTAACAGATAGTAGACCAATAGAAACAATACCTAAGTTTATAGAAAACAGTGATTTATTTGTATGTGAGGGTACTTATGGAGATGATGAGGATAAGCTTAAAGCCATAGCTAACTGTCATATGACATTTAGAGAAGCTGCCACAATGGCTAAAGAGGGAAAGGTAAAAGAACTATTACTAACTCATTTTAGTCCAGCTATGATGGAACCACAGCAATATATAATGAATGCAAAAGAAGAGTTTGAAAACACAGTACTAGGGGAAGACGGACTCATTAAAAACTTAAGTTTCAAATAATTTTGAGAAGGATATTTACAATTTTAGAACTTAACAGTATAATAGTGATTAATATAATAATAGGCTATGAAAAAGAAGAGTACATGAATACTTTCTGCAAAGAGAGCTGACGTATGGTGGGAGTCAGTGAGAAAGTTCATAGAAAGAAGCTTTGGAGCTATGACTGAAAGAATATTTCGTAGTAGGTCATGGGAGGCACCCCATATATGCGATAAAGAGAGTTTTGCTTATATTTTAAGCAGACTAATTTAGGTGGTACCGCGGATAACAGTCTTTCGTCCTAATTATAGGATGATAGGCTTTTTTTATTTTTAGAAATAATAATTATAGAGTAAGGAGAGATGAGACTATGGATTACAAAGCATTAGCAGACAAGATGCTTCCACAAATCACAAAAACATCAGAATACTATTTAGATAAGTATAAGAAGAGAAATTTAAAAGAGGGCGCAAAAGTTACAAGATTTGCTCCATCACCAACAGGCTTTCAGCATATAGGTGGAGTATTTGCTGCTTTAGTATCAGAGAGACTTGCAAAGCAAAGTGACGGAGTTTTTATACTAAGAATAGAAGACACTGATCAAAAGAGAGAAGTTAAGGGGGCTATAGCAGATACTATAGCAACAATGAATAACTTCAATATAAATTTTGATGAAGGCATGACAGGAGAATATGAAGAAAAGGGCGACTACGGTCCATACAAGCAAAGTGAAAGAGGGGAAATCTATCAAACTTTTGCAAAGGGATTGATAGAAAAGGGGTTAGCATATCCATGTTTCTGCTCAGCAGAAGATATAGATGCTATAAGAGCGGAGCAGACAGCTATAAAAGAAACTCCGGGGTATTATGGAAAATGGGCTAAATGTAGAGATATATCACCGGAGGATGCCATAAAAAGAATTGAAAATGGAGAAAAATTTGTAATAAGATTAAAATCTCCAGGATCACCAGAGAGAAGAAAAGAAATACATGACTATGTAAAGGGAGATGTATCATTCCCAGAAAATCTACAAGATGTTGTAATCATAAAGTCTGATGGACTTCCAACTTACCATTTTGCTCATGCTGTTGATGATACATTAATGGGAACAACTCATATAACAAGAGGAGAAGAGTGGCTTCCATCACTTCCAACTCATGTTCAGCTATTTGAAGTTTTAGGATTCCCACTTCCAAAGTATTGTCATATACCAACTATGATGAAGATGGATGGAGAGTCTAGAAGAAAGTTAAGCAAGAGAAAAGATCCAGAAAGCGCTGTAACTTACTACAGAGAAGAAGGATATCCAAACGTTTCAGTTTTAGAGTATCTTTTAAATATAATAAACTCTAACTTTGAAGATTGGAGGGCAGAGAATCCAGATGCTCCTTATACTGATTTCCCAGTATCCCTTGACAAGATGAGCAATAGTGGAGCATTATTTGATATAGTAAAACTTCATGATGTAAGCAAAAATGTAATCGCAAAGATGCCTGCAGATAAAGTTTATGACCTATACACAAACTGGGCAAAGGACTATGACAAGGAGATATATGACCTTTTAACTAAGTATGAAGATAGGGGAAGAGCTTTATTCAATATAGACAAAGAAGGTCCAAAACCAAGAAAAGACTTTGGAAAGTGGAATGAAGTTAGAGAAAAGATCTTCTATTTCTTTGATGAATTATTCTATGCTGAGCCAAAGGAAAACCTAGAGCTTCCAGCTAAGATAGACTTAGAAGAATGCAAAAACCTTATAAGAGAATACAAAGAAGTATTCGATATATCAGGAGAGCAAACAGATTGGTTTGGAGGACTTAAGGAATTTGCAGTGGCTCATGGATACACAGCAGATAGAAAAGCCTACAAGAAGAATCCAGAAGAGTTCAAAGGTATGGTATCTGACGTGGCAGCAGCAGTTAGAGCAGCTGTGACTCATAGAGGAAATACTCCAGATCTTTATACAATAATGAAGATCTTAGGAAAAGACAACGTAAAAGAAAGATTTGAAAAGTTTTTAGATATATAATATAAGAGAATCACCCCAATATTTTTATATTGGAGTGATTCTTTTAATATGAGATGGAATAACATATAATTGTAAGCGTCAAAGTTTTAGTGTCTTCAATAATTTCAAAAATAGTATTAAAATATCCTAGTAAGGTAATACAAGCTTTACTAGGATTAATTTTATTTCTTTTCTTTAACTTTTATGCTTTTAGGGATCTTAGGAGACCA